>JAUNEH010000034.1:560-17594 GCA_030525665.1 Ruminococcus sp. | reverse complement strand
GTGCAGAACAAACAACCACCCGCTATGCGGGTGCGCATCAAATGTTATACAAAAAATTCCCCAATCTTGGTACAATTAGGGTGTTCAGGCCTTATTGTAGAAGAAAGGAGAATTTTTATGGCGAATCAATATAATAGTTTATCACACACAAAGTGGTTATGCAAATATCACATAGTAATAGTACCGAAGTATAGAAGAAAAATCATATACAATCAGTACAGAAAAGACCTACAAGAAATCATAAGAACTTTGTGCAAATATAAAGGTGTAGAAATATTAGAGGGACATATGATGCCCGACCATGTGCATCTACTCTTAAGTATACCACCCAGAGTTAATGTGTCAAGTTTCATGGGGTACCTTAAGGGGAAAAGTGCTCTTATGATGTTTGACAGACACGCCAATTTAAAATACAAGTTTGGCAATCGGCACTTTTGGGCAGAAGGTTATTATGTATAGACAGTTGGACTCAATGAATCAACGATTAGAAAATACATACAAGACCAAGAAAAAGCAGATATAGCTTTGGATAAGCTGAGCGTAAAAGAATACGAAGATCCATTTGCTAAATAAACCCCTTTAGGGGTATGCCAAAGAGGCAAATGCAATAAGGTTTGAACAAAGTGAAAGCCCGTGCCTTGAGACGCGGGCAAGTAACAGGGCTTATAGCCCCTGTGCAAACCACCCGTTTGACGGGTGGTTATGATGTAATAAGATTAATATGCCGCCAAAAGGGGATTAACCGAGCTTAGGGCGTTTTGTTCGGCATCTGCCACAAATTCTATTGCCATACCGCAGCCTTTAACTACACAGTCGGCGGGATTTTCGGCAACTCGTACCTCAAGCTTTGTTTGCTTGGCAATGAGCTCTGCAAAGCCGCCAAGCTGAGAAAGGCCGCCTGTCAGGGTTATGCCGTCGGTGTAAACGTCACCGATAAGCTCGGGCGGAGTTTTTTCAAGCACCTCTCTGATACCTTTTATAATATTCATAGCAGGCTCTTCTAAAGCCTCCATAATTTCCGAGGATTTCATATCTACATAGCGGGGCAGACCTCTCATAGAATCTCTGCCCTTTACACGAAACACCTTTTCTTCTGAAGGAGGCATAACACAACCAATGGCTTTTTTGCACTGCTCGGCAGTTGTGTCGCCGATAATAAGAGAATATTTGCGGCGGATGTACTTAATGATTTCGCCGTCCATATATTTGCCGGCGTTTTTTATGGTTTTGCTTACAGCCACACCGCCTAAAGACATAACTGCAATGTCAGTTGTGCCGCCGCCGATGTCTACAATCATACTGCCATGAGGACTCATAATGTCGAGATCTGCACCCATGGCCGCGGCTTTTGCTGATTCAATGAGGTAAACCCTTCTTACGCCGAAGCTGCTGATAGCATTTACTACCGCACGTTTTTCAACCTCGGTGATTTCACCGGGAATGCAAGCCACAACTCGGGGCATAACAACCTTGCTGGTAGTAACCTTAGAAAGAAAAATACTTATAAGCTCTTCCACTAAATCAAGCTCGGCAATAACACCGCCCTCAAGAGGAAAAACTGTCTTAAGTCTTGTGGGCGTTTTACCTATGGTCTTGTACGCTTCGTCTCCTGCGGCGACAATGTCTTTATCAAAAATATCGTATGTAATTACAGAGGGCTCGTCAAGCACCTTGCCTTTTTCGGGCAGGTATACCCTGGTGTTACAGCTTCCAAGGTCAAGAGCTATATCCATATTATCCTTCCTTTCAAAATCCTATATGCAGTAAATTATATTATAGATTTTTGTTCTTTTCAAGTCGTTTTTGGCAGAGTTATTGCAAAAGTTAAGCCGCAAATTTCTTCGGCACCATTTTTATCAAGGGTTTTGGCACATTCTGCCAAGGTAAACCCTGTTGTCACAATGTCGTCGATAATTAAAATTTTCTTGCCGCTGATAAGAGTTTTGTCAGTTGCTCGGTAAACTCCTTTTACATTTTTCTCCTTTTTATCTGCCGTAACGTTATGCTGAGGCTTGTTTTTCTTTGTTTTCTTAAGTAAGGCTTCACAGGGGATACCTGTAAATTCGCTTATGTGTCTTGCCAAAAGCTCGCTTTGGTTAAAGCCTCTTTCTTTTAAAGTTTTGTTATGCAAGGGCACAAAGGTGATTACGTCAAAGGCATAGCTTTCGTATTCTTCCGAAAGCTTACTTGCCATAAGCTTTGCCAGCTGATAGGCATATTGCTTTTTATTGCCGAACTTTACCCTTAGTATAGCGGCTTTGTAGATATCCTTGTAAGGTAGTGCCGAAATTACTCTGTATCTTCCGCCTACAAGCTTTCTGTATATCTTTTGAGGCATATTTGTGAGGCAAGCCTCACAGCCGATTTCGCAGGGCTTAATTACATCTCTGCAGTATGGGCACCTTTCGGGAAAAATTACAGAAACAAGCTTTCTCTTGATTTCATATTTCATAGTATCAGTCTCTCTTCAAAAACTGTGAAAGTCCGCTGTAGCGAAGGGTGCGAATGTTGTTGTTGACCATATACTCGACAGTTTGTCTGTTGCCTACTAAAATGAGCATTCTTTTCGCTCGGGTAACGGCGGTATAAAGAAGATTTCGGTAAAACAAAAACTGTGAATTTTTCATCATGGGCATAACCACAAAATCAAACTCGTTACCCTGACTTTTGTGTACGGTGCAGGCGTAGCTCAGCTCTAAATTAAGGGCACAGTCTGCATCGTAATTTGCATATCTGTCGTCAAACTTTATTCTCATCATACGCTGAGGTTTATTTATGGATTCGATAATGCCGATATCGCCGTTAAAAATACCTTCGCCGCATTCTCCCGAGTATTTGGTCCATAAAATATCGTAGTTGTTCTTGACTTGCATCACTTTGTCGCCAACGCGATAAACTGTATTGTTAAAGGTGATTTCGTCTTTTTCTTCGCTTTTGGGATTGAGTATATTCTGCAGTGCTTTGTTAAGCTCGTAGGTGCCAAGTACCCCTTTTTTACCCGGGGTCAGCACCTGAATATCGTTAATAGGAGATACCCCATAGCTTTTAGGCAGTCTTTGACTGCAAAGTCCTAAAATTATATCCCTCACTTCTGTCATATTTTCGGCTTCAAGAAAGAAAAAGTCTGAGTCCCTGCGATTAAGCTCGGGCATTTCGCCCTTAACAATGTGATGTGCATTAGTAACGATAAGGCTTTGCTCCGACTGTCTGAAAATTCTGTCAAGTGCTACAACAGGGATTACACCTGACAAGACAAGCTCTGCAAGCACATTGCCTGCTCCAACCGAAGGCAGTTGGTCGCTGTCGCCGACTAACACAAGTCTGCACGCCATAGGCAATGCTCTTAAAACCGACTCAAAAAGCTCATCGTCAACCATAGAAAGCTCGTCTAATACCAAAGCATCGCAATCCAACGTATGCTGTTCGTTTTTCTTAAATGTAGGCTTGTCGTTTTTGTCCCACTGAACCTCTAAAAGCCTGTGAATAGTTTTAGCCTCACAGCCTGTCAGCTCGCTCATTCTTTGTGCGGCTCTGCCTGTAGGTGCGGCTAAAAGTACCTTCTGACCATTGTTTTTCAGCACTTCGATTATCGCATTAAGAGTGGTGGTTTTGCCTGTGCCCGGACCGCCCGTAAGCACCAAAAGGCCTTTCTTTAGTGCACTTTCAATGGCGGCTTTCTGCTTTTCGGCGTACACAATACCGTTTTTGGTTTCGATTTTTTTAATTTGTGCTTCGGCATCTGCAAAAGCAGGCGCAGGAAAGCGAAGCATCATCTTAAGCCTTGCGGCAATGTACCCCTCGCTTTCGTAAAATTCAGGCAAGAATATAAAGCTTCTGTCGCGTATGGTGTCTCGATTAAGATTATTTTCGGCAAGAAGCTCTTCAAGCGTTTCGTATGCTTTATCTTCGTCAATGTTGAGAAAGCCCGAGGCGGTTTTAATAAGCTTATCTTCAGGCAGGCAGGTGTGGCCGTTTAAGGTGTTGTGCCTTAGTACGTGGGTGATGCCTGCCCTTATTCTTAAGGAGCTGTCAAAGGGGATTTCTTTTTTTGTGGCAATAAGGTCAGCAACCTCAAAGGAAATGCCTGTGTCACTTAAGCACAATGAAAAAGGGTTGTCCTCTATAATGCTAATTGCCTCGTTGCCAAATTCCCTGTAGACTGCTACAGCCTCCAAGGGACTTACGCCGAAGGAACCCAAGTAAGCCATTAAATCTCTTATGTTTACTGCTCTTTTAAGCTGTTCGGAAAAAGATGCGGCTTTGTCCTGAGAAATACCTTTAAGTGCGGCAACTCTTTCGGGTTCATTTTTCATAACCTCAAGGGTGCTTTCTCCGAAAGTCTTAATCAGCCTTGCGGCGGTAGCGGCACCTATGCCCTTAACTGCACCGCCCGACAGATACTTTAAAATTCCAAGGGTAGTGGTGGGCATAATGCTTTCGAAGGCCTCTACCGAAAACTGCTCGCCGTAGCTGGGGTGAGATGTAAACCTGCCCACAAGGTGCAGATGCTCGCCCTCGTTTACTTCGGGCATTACGCCTACCGCTGTTATTTCACTGCCTTCTACGTCGGCTTCCATTACCGTATATCCGTTTTCGTCGTTTCTGAATACAATTCGCTCAACAGTACAGTTAAGCTCGTATAATTTACCGTCGTTCATTATTATTCCTCATGAGAAAATACTTTTAAATAGATATATATTTATTATAGTATATTTTCCGTTTTTGTACAACACAATTTACATCTTTATGTATTCTTTTCTTCCAAAATTTTGTAAACCTCAATGGGTGTGCAAAGTCTGAACATTTCACACTCGTTGCATATTAAGCGGCAAATCTTAATTTGTTCTTCATTAAGTCCGTTATCTGCAATAATAATGCTGTTGGGAGTAATCTTTTTTGTCCATTTTACCTTTGCCCACCAGCTTCTCAGGATATATTCAATATCTTGAGTGGTTTCGTCAGCTTTAATTACAATATAGGTGTTGTCGTTTTCAGGCTTGCAGATTTTAAAAACCAAAGCTCTTACAAAAGCGACAAAGCCAAGACAGGCAAAAATACATAAAACCGCCGCCGCTATAATTTCCCACATAATGGCACCTCCACCTTATATTATTAACCAAGGTGTATATTTGTGTGGAATAAAACGAAAACTTTTGCGGATAATATACTCAGGCTTAACGCCAAATCTTTTTGAGGTGACAAATATGGATAATATGCAAAGTCTTAACAGAAGCATCCAGTGCTCAGTTTTTTCCTGCAAGCATAATAACAATCAGCAGGGCTACTGTGTGCTTGATAAAATCATTGTAGGCACTCACGAGCCTAATCCTACCGATAAGCAGTGTGCAGACTGTCGAAGCTTTGTAAATAAAAACTGCTGTAATGGTTAATTAAACTAAAGCCTTTTTCTGAAAAATCGGAAAAAGGCTTTATCTTTTACATAAAAGGTGTCAAACCAATCGTGGCAAGCATAATATACCGCTGAGAGCAGATTTAATTTGACAGTGGTGTTTATTTATGAATATAGGATATAAAACCTTTGCTATTATCGGCGGCGACAAGCGGCAGCTTTACTGTGCACGATCTCTTGCAGATGATGGTTTCGAGGTCATCTTAGGCGGCTTTGACAAGGTGCTTTCTATGCGTGGCGTAAGGCTTATGAACCCCATAGAAGCCGCACAAAATGCCGAGGTAATAATTTTGCCTTTGCCAAGTGTGGATAACGACGGATATGTTCCTGCGGTATTTTCAGAAAAGAAAATCAAGCTTAGTGAGCTTGCCCCTTTTCTTTCGGGCAAAAGAGTATTTACCGCAATGAAAGGTAAGGTGCTGTCGGCATCTCCGATTTTGAATCCTTCGCTTTTAAGCGACTACTACGCCCGCGAGGATTTTGTGCTTTCAAATGCATATGTTACCGCCGAGGGTGCGGTTAAAATCGCTATGGAAAAGTATGAGGGTACCTTAAACGGAGCAAAAATTCTTGTTTGCGGCTTCGGCAGAATAGGCAAGGCTCTTACAAGAATTTTGGGTGCATTTAGTCCTAAGCTTACAGTCAGTGCAAGAAAAAGCGAGGATTTAGCCGCTATCCGTATGCTTGGCACAAAGGCTGTTAAAACCGCAGAGCTTTACGGTGAAAAAGATTTCGACGTAATTTTCAGTACCGTGCCTGCCCTTGTTTTTCGTCCCGAGCTATTGGCAAAAATTGCAGGCAATGCTTTGCTTATAGACCTTGCTTCAAGCCCCGGAAGTGTGGATTTTGAAGCGGCAAAGCGGCTTAATATTGATTGCATCCACGCCTTATCTCTGCCGGGCAAATCGTCGCCGAAAACAGCGGGGGAAATTATAAAAGACACCGTATATACCATTCTTGAGGAGGAACACAGGTGACAGGAAAAAACGTCGGTTTTGCTATGTGCGGTTCATTTTGTACTTTTAGCAAGGCGATAGAGCAAATGAAAATATTAAAGGGGCTTGGCATTAATATTCTGCCGATTATGTCCTTTAACGCATACAATACCGACACCAGATTTGGAAAATCCTCGGACATAATAAAACGTGTTGAGGAAATAGCAGAACATCAGATTATTCACACTATAAGCGGTGCAGAGCCAATAGGCCCAAAAGAAATGTGTGACGTGCTTCTTATAGCACCTTGCACAGGAAATACCTTGGGAAAGCTTTCTTTGGGAATTACCGACACACCTGTTACTATGGCGGCAAAATCCCATCTGAGGATAAATCGTCCTGTGCTTCTTAGCATAGCTACCAACGACGGTTTAGGTGCAAGTGCACAGAATATCGGAAGATTAATAAATACAAAGAATATTTTCTTTGTGCCATTTTCTCAGGATGACCCCGTAAAAAAGCCTAATTCTCTTGTGTCACACTTCGGACTTATTCCCGAGGCTCTGAAAAAAGCCTTAGAAAAAGAGCAGCTTCAGCCTGTAATAAAATAGCAGTTCAAAAGCATTCTGATTTGAAGATAAACTGTAGGGGAGGTGTGACCTCCCCGTACATATTTAACAATGCGTTAATTTAGCTGTTATTGCAAATGGTTTTATATTGTGGTATAATAATTTCAGAAATCCCCTTAAGGAGATGTTTAAAATGAAATACTGCGAAAACTGCTATGAACTTATAAATGAAGACGGTGCATGCTCCTGTGGCGGTAAGACCGAGGAATGCAAACCTCAGTCAAGCGTTAAGGTTGCCGAAGTAAAGGGAAGCCTAAGGGCGATTGTAGAACCGGCTTTAAAAGAAAAGGGCATTCCCTGTGAATTTTTTAATCCCGAAAAAGATGTTTACAACCAGTATAACGCCAAGATTAGTGCCGAGACGGATTATTCTTTGCTTGTACCTTTCGAGTTTTATAGCGAAGCCTTTGATATTTGTGTAGGCTTAGGTGTGGCTGACCCTGATAAAAAGCTTCAGGTTGAAGAAAGCACCCAACGCTTTGCCAACGAAAAAACTTATGACGAACTTTTTGAAGAAACAACAGGTACTAAACGAAAATCCTTTCAGGTTCTTTGGATTATACTCTTTATTGTTGTAGCGTGTCTGCTTATCTGGGGTATTGACCTGATAGCGGCACTTATTAAAAATTCAATGGGTATTCCCGTTATGACAAGACTTATTAGCTTCTGGTGATTTTAGGAGATTTTATTATGAGCAACAAGCCTTATGTAAGTGCGGTAATAGTTGCCGCAGGCAATTCTACAAGAATGTCCTGCTATGTTAGCAAACAGCTTATTCCTCTTTTGGGGAAGCCTACCATAAGCTATACCCTTAAAGCTTTCGAGTCGGCGTCTTCTGTTGATGAGATTGTTATCGTCTGTCGAAAGGTAGACATGGATACCCTCAAAGACCTTGTGAACGAATATGGTTTTTCAAAGGTCAAGGCGTTTACCGTAGGCGGTAGCGAGCGAAGCGAAAGTGTTAAAAACGGAGTTATGGCGGCAAGCGGATGTGCTACTCATTTTGCCATTCATGACGGAGCAAGGGCTCTTATCACCACTCATGATATTAACAAGGTAGTTGCCGAGGCCTTGGAGTGTAAGGCGGCAACATTAGGCACGCCTGTTGTCGATACAATTAAGGTGGTTGATAAAGAGGGCGTTATTACCTCAACTCCTAATCGTTCAACTCTTATGGCGGTGCAGACACCTCAGGTTTTTGAACGAGAGCTGTACCTTAAGGCTTTAAATAATGCCAAGGGCAAGGGCTTTACCGATGATTGTGCCATGGTAGAGGAAATGGGTGTTTGTCCCAAAATCGTAATAGGCGACCACCCTAATATAAAGCTTACCACTCAGGCTGATATCCCAATGGCAGAAAGTATTTTAAAGAAAAGGAAGGAAAACGAAGTATGAGAATAGGTCACGGCTACGACGTTCACAGACTAAAAGAGGGCAGACGCCTAATTTTAGGCGGCGTTGAAATTCCTTATACTCTTGGACTTGACGGCCATTCTGATGCCGACGTTTTGTGCCACGCCGTAACTGATGCAATTTTAGGTGCGGCGAAAATGGGGGACATAGGGCTTCTTTTTCCCGACACAGATATGTCATTTAAGGATGCAGACAGCGTAGAGCTTTTAAGAATAGCCGTTAAGGCGGTTAATGATAAAGGATACAGGGTAGGTAATATTGATGCAACAATTATTGCACAGAAGCCGAAACTCAGACCCTTTATCGATAAAATGTGCGAAAATATTGCCGACGCTTGCTTGGTTGATGCGGATGCTGTAAATGTTAAGGCAACTACCGAAGAGGGGTTGGGCTTTTCGGGCGAAGGCTTGGGTATGGCGGCTCACGCGGTTTGCCTTTTAGAAAACAAATAAAAGAATAAAGAGAGCACCTTTTTCATATTCATTTGATATATGAAAGAGGTGTTTTTATGTTAAAGAAGAGGCTTTTATCCTTTCTTTTTGCGGTGATACTAATGTTACCTTCAAGTGTATGTGGTGTTTCTGCCTTGGGCGAGGATGAAATAACTGCACCCTCGGCGGTGCTAATGGAGCCTTCCACCAAAAAAATTTTATTCGAAAAGAATCCTCACGATATCCGCCCTTGTGCATCAATTACAAAGGTTATGACCCTAATACTTGTATTCGAGGCAATCGAAAGCGGCAAGCTGGACTATACAGATTTAATTACCTCATCAGCTCACGCCGCATCTATGGGCGGTTCGGATATATGGCTTGAAGAGGGCGAATCGATGACCGTTGACCATATGATTAAGGCTGTGGTGGTTGCCTCTGCCAATGATGCCGCCGTTGCTCTTGCCGAGGCAATTTCGGGCACAGAAGAGGAATTTGTAAACAAAATGAACGAAAAGGCCAAAGTACTTGGTATGAATGATACAACCTTTAAAAATTGTAACGGACTTGACGAGGAGGGCCACCTTACAAGTGCCTATGATGTGGCATTGATGTCCGCGGAGCTTATTACTCACGAAAAGATTTTTGACTACAGCTCGATTTGGATTGATACCTTGCGTGGGGGCGAAACACAGATTGTAAACACAAATAAGCTTTTAAAGTCCTATAAAGGTATCACAGGTTTAAAAACAGGTACTACCTCTGGTGCAGGAAGCTGTATGTCTGCAACGGCAGAAAGGGATGGAATGTCGCTGGTGGCTGTGGTGTTAGGCTGTGATACGGGTACCTCTCGTTTCTCTGAAGCCGAAAAGAATCTGGACTAAGGTTTTGCAAACTATATGGTCAAAGAGCTCACTCTCGCGGGCGGTGTCATTACACCGGTTAAAGTAAAGTCGGGAATGAAGCCTGTGACAGGGGTTACTTGCGATATATCCAAGTCTGCCTTGCTACCTAAAAGCGGTAACGCAGAAATCGAAAGCAAAATTACAGTAGCCGAAGAGTTAGAGGCACCTGTTGAAGCGGGTACAAAGGTGGGTAAGGTTTCGTTTTTATATGAGGGCTCGACGGTAGATGAGTTCGATATTGTTACAACCGAAAGTGTCGAAAAAATCTCTTTTAAGTCTGTATTTGGTTTTTTACTGTGCAAATTGTTTGAATTTTAAAAACTTTTATTAAAAATTTTACAAAATAACCAAATACACCTTGCAATACTCCACAAAATATAGTATAATACCCTCAATAAACTATGGGTGATTGCACCCGAAAACATTTTCCAAGGGGGAGTTTACTATGCCTACGCAGGTTAATGACAAGCATATTCAGGCTTTCATTGGTGAGGACGAATACCAGGGCATTGCTGCTCAGGTTAAATCTGCACACGAAGCACTGCACAGCGGCACAGGACTCGGCAACGATTTTATCGGCTGGCTTACATTGCCTACCGACTATGACAAAGACGAGTTTGACCGTATCAAAAAAGCCGCTAAAAAAATCCAGAGCGACACCGACATTTTTATTGTTATCGGTATCGGCGGCTCATACTTAGGAGCAAGAGCAGCTATTGAGTTCTTAAAATCTCCTAACTACAACGCTCTTTGTAAGGATACACCTCAGATTTATTATGCAGGTAATTCCATCAGTTCTACAGCTTTGGCTGAGCTTTTAGAGCTTTGCGAGGGCAAGAACATTTCTATAAATATGATTTCCAAGTCGGGCACAACTACCGAGCCTGCTATTGCTTTCAGAGTATTCAGAGAGCTTTTGGAGAAAAAGTACGGCAAGGAAGGCGCAAGAGAGCGTATCTACTGCACAACCGACAAGGCAAGAGGTACATTAAAGCAGTTAGCTGACCGCGAAGGCTACGAAACTTTCGTAGTTCCCGATGATGTTGGCGGCAGATATTCTGTTTTAACTGCAGTTGGTCTTCTTCCCATTGCTGTTGCAGGTTGTGACATCGACGCTTTAATGCAGGGTGCTAAAAAGGCTCAGGACGAGTTCGATAACCCCGATATGTTTACAAATGACTGCTACAAGTACGCTGCAATCCGTAACCTTCTTTACCGCAAGGGTATGACTACCGAAGTTTTAGTTGCTTATGAGCCCGGCTTTACTATGATGAACGAGTGGTTTAAGCAGCTTTACGGCGAAAGCGAGGGTAAGGACCAGAAGGGTATCTTCCCAGCAAGCGTTGTTTTCTCTACAGACCTTCACTCTATGGGTCAGTATATTCAGGACGGCAGACGTAATCTTTTTGAAACTGTTGTTCAGTTTAACAAATGCAAAAAGGAAATTACCATCGGTTTTGACGAGGATAATGTTGACGGACTCAACTTCCTCTCGGGCAAAACCATGGATTATGTAAACAAGCGTGCCTTTGAGGGCACAGTGCTTGCTCACAATGATGGCGGCGTTCCCAACATCATTCTTAACGTTGACTCTATGACCGAGGCTGAATTAGGCTATCTTATTTACTTCTTCGAGAAGGCTTGTGCAATTTCAGGCTATATTCTCGGCGTAAATCCCTTTAACCAGCCCGGTGTAGAAAGCTACAAAAAGAATATGTTTGCTCTTTTAGGCAAACCCGGTTACGAGGAACAGAAGGCTGAATTGGAAGCAAGACTCAGATAAAAATTGGAGGAATTACTATGGTAACACTTATTATCGGCAAAAAAGGTACAGGCAAAACCAAAAAGCTTATTGCACTTGCTAACGAAACAGCAGCAGCTTCCACAGGTAACGTTGTAGTTCTTGAGAAGGGTGCTAAGCTTACATATGATATTACTCATAAGGCTCGTCTTATCGATACCGATGCCTACGCAATTTCCGGTTACGATATGATGTTCGGCTTCCTCAGCGGCATCTGTGCAGGTAACTTCGACGTTTCCGACATTCTTGTTGACTCTACTTTCAAAATCTGCCCTGAGGCTGTTGATGGTCTTGAGGAGTTTGTAATTAAGCTTAACAAGCTTGCAGAAGCAAGTGAGACAAAGTTCACACTTCTTATTTCTGCCGCTGAAAGTGAGCTTCCCGAGGGTCTTAAGGCTGTTTGCCACGAGATTTAATCGATTTATCAAAATTATAAAAGTCTGAGCGACTAAGTTAAGTTGCTCAGACTTTTTCTTTTAGTTTATATTATAGATTTTTGTGTACTTCTTTTCTAAATAATCCAGATAATAATCGGGATTTAGGCTTTCGCCTGTAATTTCCTTAATCCACTCGTCAGGATTAAGCATTGAAGCAATGCTGAAGACGTGTTCCTTAAGCCAGTCAAGAATTGCAAGCAGGTTGCCCTTTTTAACTTCACTGAAAACGTCAAATTCCTTTTCCATAGCCACCAGTATCTGTGCTCCGTAAGCGTTACCCAAGGCGTAGGATGGAAAGTATCCGAAGCCGCTTGTCCAGTGTACGTCTTGCAGACAACCCTGAGAATCATCGGGTACGTCCACACCTAAGTACTCCTTATATTTGGCGTTCCAAAGTTCAGGCACATCCTCAACCTTGATTTCGCCGTTTACCAAGGCTTTTTCAATTTCGTATCTGATAAGCACGTGCAGGCTGTAGCTAAGCTCATCTGCTTCTGTGCGAATAAGACTTGGTTTTGCAATGTTAATTGCTTCGTAAAGCTCCTGTTCGCTTACATCACTAAAATTATCGCCCATAATCTCCATAAGCTTAGGGTACACAAAGCTAATAAACTCGGGACTTCTGCCTATTATATTCTCGTAAAAGCGGGAAATACATTCGTGCATTGCATTTGACATATTGTCAGAGTTGTGATTTTTGTAAAACTCTTCAGGCTCGTTTTGCATAAAAAGTGCGTGACCGCCCTCGTGAAGTGTCGAGAAAATATTCGAGATAAAGTTGTCCTCGTAGTAATGAGTTGTAACCCTTACGTCCTGAGGACCGAAATTCGTGGTAAAAGGATGCTCTGTTGCCATGAGCACAGTTGCACTCATCTTCATTCCTTGAAGCTCTAAAAGATATCGGGAGAACTCTTCCTGCTTCGGAATTGCACATTCTCTGGTAAGAAAATCTTCGCGGATAAATTTGCCCTCTCTTACGATTTTAGCTAAAAGCGGCACAATTCTTGCCTTTAAAGCAGTAAAAAATCCGTCTAATTGTTTCTCGTTGCCGCCTTTTTCATAGTCGTCAAGACAGGCGTTATAATAAGAGCCGTAGTCTTTGTCCTGTAACTCTACAGTTTTGCGAGTGTACTTTACAATATCGTTTAATGAGCTTTTAAAAAGGTCGAAATTTTTAGCTTCCTTTGCCGCAAGCCATTTGCCGTAGGCCTTGTTTACTGCACTTTCGATTTCAAAAGAAAGCTCCGGAGAAATATTTTTGGTTTTCTCATATCTGTCAAAAAGACACTCTACGGCTCTTTTTTGTACAGGTGTCAATCCTTGGGGATTTTCGTAAAGCTCACCTAAAAGCTTTGCGTATTCGTCAGAATGGGTAAGCTCAAAATATTTTTTACCCAAAATCGCCATATCTTCGCCTGCCTGCTCCATACCGTCGCTTGGTGCACAGCACTGTAGGTCAAATTCAAGCTTTCCGATGCTTCGGCGGTAAGCCTTTGCTTCGTTTAAAATTTCAAAAAGTTTATTAAGCTTTTCTGTGTTTGTCATCAAATTCGCCTCCTAATATAGTCTGTGCATTTATAATAACAAAAAATCCATATGTTTACAATAGAAAAAGGAGCCGAGATTTCCTCGGCTCCAAAATTATCAGTCAACTTTAATTTTTATAACTTCTGACTCGAAAAGGTCGTCGTAGCTGTCGCTGTCGTAAGCGTTAAAGTAGAACTCAACTTCTTCTATTTCGTCGATTCTGTTGTCCTCAAGTGTAGAGTCGTAGAAGTAAAGGTTTGTGTAAGCCATCTTGCCTGCTGGAACCATGATGGAGCAGTAGGGGTCAATCATAAAACCGTTAACAGCTACATCCTCGCAACTGAGGGTTACGTTTTTGTTTGTTTCGTTAACAGTAAAGAAGCGTGTAACATACTCGTAGTAATCATCGTCTTCTTCTGTGCACTTCTCGGCGTAAACGGTAATGCCGTTGCCGCTGTAAATCTTGTCACCCTTAGGTGCAGGTGTTGATACAACATCCTCGTTAATAACGAGCTTAATAACATCAGAATCGTCGATTGTGTCGTAGGTTTCGCTGTCGTAAATGTGAAGCTTGAACTCAACTGTACCTAATTCTGTAATACCGAAATCTGCAAGGTCGCTTTCATAAAGGTACATATCGCCGTAAGCTTTTTTGCCATCAGCAACGTCAACGTAAAGGGAAGAGGGGAACACCAAATTATTTACGCTTTTACTTAAGTTTTATGTCGATTATTTGACTTTATTGTTGATAATGTATTCTTGTTTTTTGTGTTGACCTCAAATAATATATTGGTTATAATTACTTTATTATTAACCGAGGTGAGCGTATGAATATAAGACCGGCACAAATAGACGACATAAAAGGTATTATGGATTTGCTTCGACAGGTGCTTAATATACACCATGAGGGAAGGCCCGATATTTTTAAGGCGAATACTGCCAAATACACCGACGAAGAGCTTTATTATATTATTACGAATCCTTTAACACCGGTTTTTGTTGCAGAGGATGATGGCAAAAATATATTAGGGCATTGCTTTTGCAAATATATTCAGTATAGTAAGGATAACGTAATGACCGATATAAAAACTCTTTATATAGACGACCTTTGTGTAGATGAAAACGCAAGAGGTCAGCATATAGGCAAGGCTTTGTATGAATACGCGGTGTCTTTTGCAAAGAAAAACGGGTGCTATAATCTTACCCTTAACGTTTGGGCGGCAAACGAAAGTGCCCTTAGGTTTTACGAATCGATGGGACTTACAATTCAGAAAATAGGCATGGAAAAAATTCTGTAATTTTAATTTTCCAAGAGAAAAATAATAGGAGATTTTGTAGTTTTTATATAAAAGTAAAAAAGAAAAATTTAAAATCAATCATCAAATTTTATCTATACAAACGTAAAAAAGTGTGATAAAATATAAAAGTATTTTTATTACAAAAGGAGTGCTTCCAATGAAATTAGTTTATCAGGGCAAAACAAAAGATGTTTACTCACTTGAAAATGGCAACGTAATGCTTAAGTTCAAGGACGACTGCACAGGCAAAGACGGCGTTTTTGATCCCGGTGAGAATAGTGTAGGTCTTACAATCGACGGTATTGGCAAGGCAAACCTCGAGACATCTGTTCACTACTTCGAGCTTCTCAAAGAGGCTGGCATCAAAACTCATTACGTTTCTGCTAACCTTGATGACGCTACTATGGAGGTTCTTCCTGCTACAGTGTTCGGTCATGGTCTTGAAGTTATCTGCCGTTTAGTTGCTACAGGCAGCTTTATCCGTCGCTACGGCGAGTATATCGAGGATGGCACAGTTTTAGAGGGCGGCTACGTTGAGTGCACATTCAAAAACGATGCTTTAGGCGATCCTCTCGTTACAGGCGAAGGCCTTGCAGCTTTAGGTGTTATGTCTCCCGAGATGTTCGAGAGCATGAAGGCTCAGACTCTTGCAATTACAAAGATTGTTGCTGACGACCTTAAGACTCTCGGCTTAGACCTTTGGGATATTAAGTTTGAGTTCGGCTACAATAATGACGAGGTTATCCTTATCGACGAAATTGCTTCCGGCAATATGCGTGTTTATAAGGATGGCAAAATTGTTGACCCCGTTGAGCTTACCAAAATCATCAACAACAGATAATTATTTTTAATAGCAAAAGCTCGGGTGTTTTGTACTGCCCGAGCTTTTTGCTAAGATGTAGATATAAAATTATGTTGGCATACTTGAATTTGTAGGTGTAGTATGATAGTAGAAGAATACGGTAAAGAAAACTCAAAAATATTAGTTATGCTTCATGGAGCATATTTTGTTCATTCTTTTGGAAGACAATATTTACTTTCAAAGAAGTGTCACATCATTGTTCCACATATAATGGGTTTTGGCGATAATACGGAAAAAATATTTCAAACAGATGAATGTATCAAGGAACTTGCAGATTATATTAAAACCCTTAACCAAAAAGTAACTCTTGTTGGTTTTTCACTTGGTGCACAACTTGCTTTCAGATTGGTATCCGATTATGAGGAATTGTTTGAGTCAGCAATTATTGTTAGTCCGTGGTTAATAAAAGAAGAAGCTGACCTTTCAAAGGTAGCCGAATTAAACAAAAAGCAGTTGAAACAACTACAAAATAAGTTTATTTGCAGATTTATCGGTACTATGAACGGTTTACCGCCAAAGGCTTGCAAAGAATTTGTTTCACAGATGCAAAACGTAAAAGAGGAGACAGTACATAATGTCGTGTATAATGGAATAACACTTGAAACTGTCCCGAGTTTTGCAAATGTTACAATTCCGGTGATTGCTTTAGCAGGAGAAAAAGAGCAAAAAGCAGTTCATGATAGTATTAGAAAAATGTCTGAAATAAATGCCAACTGTAGGTATGAAATTTGGGATAAGGCAAACCATAATATACCACCAGTATTTGGTAAGCGATTTAATGAGTTGATTTGCTCAATTATTTAGCAAATTCTAATTTGTAAAGTAAAAGCTCGGATGTGATTTCATCCGAGCTTTATTTTATTTTAAATTCTTGCTACGCCTGATTTTTTAGCGGCATCAGCCACTGCCTTTGCAACAGCCTTGCCGACTCTCTCGTCAAAAGCCGCAGGCATAATGTATTCTTCGCTAAGCTCATCCTCAGAAACAAGCTCTGCCAATGCGTATGCCGCCGCAAGCTTCATTTCTTCGTTGATGTCAGAGGCTCTTACATCAAATGCACCTCTGAAAATTCCGGGAAAAGCAAGCACGTTGTTAATCTGATTGGGAAAATCCGAACGGCCTGTAGATATTACCTTTGCTCCGCCTGCCTTTGCTTCATCAGGGAATATTTCCGGAGTGGGATTTGCACAGGCAAAGATAATGGCGTCTCGGTTCATGGCAGAAACCATTTCTTTTGTAACAATTCCCGGGGCAGAGGTGCCTATAAATACATCTGCACCTACTAATTTCTCGGCAAGTGTACCGCCTGTTTGCTCAGGGTTTGTAAGCTTTGCCATTTCAGCCTGTGCCCAGTTCATACCCTCACAGCCGTCATATAAAGCTCCC
>JAUNEH010000034.1:0-550 GCA_030525665.1 Ruminococcus sp. | reverse complement strand
CCCTGTTTGTCGCACATTGTAATGTTTTTAAATCCAACCGCCAAAAGCAGTTTTACAATGGCGATGCCTGCCGCACCTGCACCGACGGTTACAATTTTTACGTCTTCTTTTTTCTTTCCTACAACCTTAAGTGCGTTTAAAAGTCCTGCCAAAATAACAACAGCAGTACCATGCTGGTCGTCGTGGAAAATGGGAATATCGCACTTTTCTTTTAATTTTCTTTCGATTTCAAAGCACCTTGGTGCAGAAATATCTTCAAGATTAATTCCGCCAAAGGAGGGAGATATAAGCTCAACAGCTTTTACAAACTCGTCAACCTCCTGACTTTTAACGCAGAGGGGAAATGCGTCAACGTCGCCAAAAGCCTTGAATAAAGCACACTTGCCCTCCATAACCGGCATACCTGCCTCGGGGCCTATGTTACCAAGTCCCAAAACAGCACTGCCGTCTGTTATAACCGCACAAAGGTTGTGACGACGGGTAAGGTCGTAGCTTTTGTTTACATCCTTCTGAATCTCTAAGCACGGCTCTGCAACGCCGGGCGTATATG
>JAUNEH010000033.1:0-17831 GCA_030525665.1 Ruminococcus sp. | reverse complement strand
AAAAATTAGAGAAACATCCAACGTTCCTGTCATAATTTTGTCCGCCCGTGAATCTGAAAGAGACCAATTAAGAGGTTTTAGCCTTGGTGCAGACAATTATATTACTAAACCATTTTTGCTAAGTATTCTGAAAGAACATATCAACGCCCTACTTACACGCTCAGGATATTTTAACGAAAACAAAACCTCCATAAAAAAAGGAGCATTGCTCCTTAACACCATAGAACGCCACGTATATTTGGACGACAACCTGATTCAAACTACCCCCCGCGAATATGATTTGCTTCTGTTTTTTGTGCAAAACGAGAGAATCGTCCTGAGCCGAGATACAATTCTCGACCGTGTTTGGGGAAACGGATATTTCGGTGATTTGCGTACAGTTGATACCATCGTAAAACAGCTCAGAAAAAAATTAGGCAAATATGATAAGTACATCGTATCTGTCTACGGAATAGGATATAAATTTGAGGTTTGATATGAAAAACAAGCTAACCATTAAACTGATTATAATTATCGTCGCTTCCATATCGCTTATAGCCGCCATTATGGCACCTATATACTTTTATCTTCAGCCTAAGATGTACATAAAGCAGGAAACAGGGTACCTTGCAGAGTTTACAAAAAACTTTAAAGCAGTCGTACCCTTTGAAAAAGAAGCTCTTGATGAGTTTGTCAGCAACTCCCGCGAATCATACCGCATATATGTTTTTGACGAAAACTATGAGCCTTTGTATGCATCCTATGAATTTGGTAACAACAGCAAATTTATTGCTAATCTGTTTGGCAATAAAATGGAATTTTTCAAAGCAGATGCAGAGCCTTTTTACAGCGAGTCAAACAACGAGCCCGCTGTAAGAATCTATACCTGTTGCGAAGTAAACGGTACTACATACTATATTCATATCAAAGACAGCCTCAGCGGTGTTGAGTTGTTATTTGATTTTTCCAACAGAATATTGTCATATGTAGTAATAGGCTACATTATCATCTGTTCCATAATACTGTTCCTTGCAATTTCGCCGTCGGTCAATTCTGTAAGAGAAGTTACCAAAGTAGCAAAGAGTATCTCCGAAAGCAACCTGTCACTTCGATATCAGGGAAAAATCCGAAAAGACGAAATCGGAGACTTGGCACTCAGCATTAACAAAATGGCAGACACCATTCAGGATAATATAAATAATCTTGAAAATTACAACTATATTTTGCGTGAAGACAATCAATATATGAAAGAGTATGAGCAAACCCGCCGAATGCTGCTTTGCAATATTACTCACGATTTAAAAACTCCCCTTGCGGTCATCAGCAGTCAGGTCGAAATGATTAGCACCTGTAAAGAACAAGAAAAGAAAGATTATTACTATAAATCTGCAATGGAAGAAATAGACAAAATGAGCAAAATGCTCAGCGAAGTGATTCAGATGACTATTGCAGAGCACAATATCATTTCTAAAAAATCACAGCTTACAGACATCAGCGAACTTATCACAGAGCTGTGCCAAAACCACAATGCTTATATAAAGTCGCGAAACTTATATCTAAAAAAAGATATCGAACCAAATCTTATGCTTGATACTATCAAAGAGTATATAGAATTTGTGTTTAGAAACTATCTTTCCAATGCCGTTCAGAACGCCCGCAAAAACTCCGAAATAACAGTGTCGCTGAAAGAAATCGCTACGGGCATTCGATTATCTGTTGAAAACCAAGGAGAAAACATTCCCGACGATGTAAAAGATAAAATCTGGACACAAACTTTCACAACTTCGCCGGAGGGCACCAGAAGCACAGGACTCGGACTCTATATCGTCAAAGAAATATCTTTAATTGAGCATACCGATTGTGGTTTCGACAACACCGAAAACGGCGTGCGTTTCTGGTTTGATTTCAATGATTGCCCATAAAAGACTAATGATAAAAACACAGGTCAGCTGCCCGCTGCCCTGTGTTTCTTTTTACCAATAAAACGGCCACTGCTTTTTATTCTGTTTTCAGGGGAATTTCTTTACATAATTTGACTACACCGCGGCAAAATGATAAACTTAACTTTATTATCATAATTAAGAGGTATCTGTTGTGAATTTTGCAATTATTGATGATGACAAGACCTTTGCCAAAGGTCTTCAGCGATACATAAATGAATTCTGTAATAAGAAAGAAATAATCTCTTCCGTAAATATTACTCATGCCGAAACCCTGTTGCTCAGCGACGAGGCTATACTGAGGTATGACGTAATTCTGTTGGACATCGAAATGCCCGAAATAAGCGGTATTGACCTTGCAGACAGAATCAACAGTGTAAAAGGTGCAAATGAAGCTCCTTACATAATTTTCGTCTCCGGAAGAGATAACCTTGTTTTCGATGCCTTAAGCAAATTCCCATATTCTTTTATACGCAAATCTCATTTAGAGGACCTTGACATCTGTATAAGCAACATATGGCAAAAGCTTAGTTTTTATCCTACCTATTCAATTAAAACAGGCAGAGATATCAAGACCCTTGAAATCAAAAACATCATTTACCTTGAAAAGCAAGGCAACTACACAGCTTTTATCACCTCGGCAGGCATATTTTCAGAAAGGTCTTCTATTGATGAAAAGCACCGAGATTTACGTGAGCTTGGCTTCTTAAGGCCTCATATCGGCTTTCTTGTAAACGCCGCACATATTACAGATTTTTCGGGGAACTCCCTTACGCTTTCATGCGGCAAGGAAATAACCATCAGTCGAAATTACAAGCAAAGCATCAAATCAGATTTTAACGAATGGCTGGTGAAAACAAAATGATTGTGGAGCTTTTTACAAACCTGTTTCAGGCTTTTATGTTCATAACCTTTCTGTACCTTTACTTCGATAAGCCCCAAAGCAAGCTTAAACGCAGGCTTGCCTACTGGGGATATGTTTCGGCTATGTTTATGTTTTGCTCTGCCTTTACCCTTACAGGCAAAATGACAGGCTCGGATTTTTATTATTTTGATTCGCTCGTTGGTATGCTTACCCTTGTTTCTTACAGCGTGCTGTTTTTAAAAGGCAAGCTTTATATGCGAATAATAATGCCCGTTTTTGCTTTTGTCATAAACGCTATTATTTCCTACACCTTCAGCTATGTGTTGATATTCTTCACAGGTATATCGGTAGAAGAGTTTTTTACTATGTCAACAAACTCAAGGTACACAGCACTTTTTGTTATAAATACCGCTACCGCCCTGCTTTTATGGCTGGTACTGAAGCTCAACCCTAAAAAAGTACAGCTTTTGGGATTGTTTGAGGTTGCTGCTTTTACCGCTATCCCTTTACTTTGCACCGTTATACTTTACTGCTGTATGTTTATTTATCAGGCAGCAGCCTTCAGCGACAACATCCTTGTGTACCTTATGATTTGCTGTTTTTCAATGATAGTCATTGCGGTGCTGATTTATTTTTTACTTATGCGTCTGAGCAAAGCGAATTTTGAAAAAACCGAACTTCTGCTTAACACACAGCGAAACAAGCTTTACGAAGCAAGCACCCTTGCTACAAACAGACAGATTGAAAAAATCTCCAACGAAAAGCACGACATAAAAAACAAAATCCGCGCACTTGAGCAACTAATCGAAAGCGGCAGCTACAAAGAAGCCATAAGCCTTTGCCGCGAAACCACCGTGTCGCTAAAATCTGCCTTTACGCCTATAAACACCGACAATCCCACTCTGAATGCCATTATCAACGTTGAGCTTGAAAAAGCCTGCTCATCTAATATTGATTTTACGGTAGATATTGCTCACAACCTTAGCTTCTTAAGCACAGGTGACACAGTTTCGCTAATAGGCAACCTTTGTGACAATGCCATAGACTACCTTGTTTCTAAGCCTCAGTTAAACGGAAAAATCCATCTTAAAATAAAAACCCACATTAACTTTTGCATAATTACCTGCGTAAACACCACCGACGGCTGTGTGCTTAAGGAAAATCCTCAGCTTGTAACAAGTAAAGAGGACAGCTTTAACCATGGCAGAGGACTATCAATTCTCAGAAAAATCGCAAAAGACCATGACGGCGATTTGCTTATTAATGAGCAGGACAACCAAATTTACGTAAGCATAGTACTTAGCACAAATTGATTTTCCATTTAGACTCGGTTATAAACTTAACCTCACAGTTTGCGGTTGACATCACTTTTTGGGGATGTTAAACTGATACCAGAAATGGAGTTGGTATTGTGGTTAAACGTTTATTATCGGTTTTATTGATGCTGGCAATTTTAATTTGCTGTGTTCCTGCAATATTCGCAACAGACAACGATACTGAGCTTATACCTTGGTGGGATTTTCAGCAAGGTGACGTTAACCTTGACACAAAAATAAGCATAAAAGACGTTACCTTGATTCAGAAATATCTTGCAAAGTTAAGCACACTTTCCGAGCCTCAGCTTGTTCTTGCCGATATTGACGGCAAAGAGGGTGTAAGTATTAAAGATGCCACCCACTTACAGAAGTGGCTTGCAGGGTTAACCGATGAGCTTTTCGGCGGCGAGAACACAGTGCCTTCTACTACCGCGTCGTTGGCAATTACTACCGTCAATGAGTCCGAAAGCACCTTTTCAAAGGCTACCCAAAGCACTACCGAGCATCCGTCGGAATCTTCTCCTGCTTCTGAAATAAAAACTTCGGCTACCGAGGCTTCTTCGATAATCACCGACCCTACAGAAAGTGTCAATACTACATCAGCAGAAAGCGAGCCTGCTTCATCATTAATAACTGACCCTATAGAAAGCGAACCTTTGTCTTCGGTATTAACCGACCCTGCTGAAAGCACTGCTTCAATCCCTGCAGAAAGTGAGCCTGCTTCATCAACGGCAACAGACCCCGCCGAGGTAACTCTGCCTTCTTCCGAGGCAACAGAATCGACCGAGATTGCAGAGGCTACAGAGGCTTCGTCTACAGAGGCCGCGACTTCCGAGGCGGAAAAAACTGAATTTACGGGCATTATTACACTTCCCTTTGTGCCTGCTATCTGATTATGTTTCAGGAGTAAAGATATGAAAAAATATAAGTTTTTAGTTTTAATAATTGCATTAATATCTCTTGCAATTATCGCTTGCGGATGCGGCGAGGCAGAGCCAAGCGAGAGCAACTCTACCGCCTCAATGCAGGACACAACCGCTTTGTCGGCTACGTTATCTGATACTTCGGCACAAAGCACTGCCGAGGCAGAAGAAACCACCCCCCGCTTTTCTGCGGAAAGCAACGACCTCGAAATTATAACATTTTCGAAAACAGAGGCATCAGAAGCTTTCACCGAAACAGGAGAAGCTGCCGTACTTACTACCGAGGCGGTTGTAACCAACACCATTACTGAGGATGAAACGACTGCGGCACAAACCGAAAGCAGCGAGGAAACCCGCATAGAGCTCCCCTTTGTTCCTGCAGTTTGATTAATACTACACCAAGGCATTGCAGCTTCGGCGGCAATGCCTTTTTTGCAACTAACTTTAACATTAATTGTAAGGTATGATTGCTTGTGAACCCCTATATCAAGTGATATAATACAAAGCGAAAGGAATGAAAAATATGATTGATATGAATTTAAGGTATTTGCGAAACAAATTTGGATTTTCTCAGGAGGAGCTGGCGGAGAAAATCGGCGTTTCCAGACAAAGCGTTGCAAAGTGGGAGTCGGGTGAAAGCCTTCCTGATGTTATGAAATGTGCTGAGCTTGCACAGATTTTCGAGGTTTCACTGGATGCACTTGTTACCTGTCCTATTGATGAAAACGTAGAAGTAAAGGAAAACCCTTCTGACGGCAGATATGTTTTCGGTATGGTAAAGGTAGGCGAGCGTGGCCAGGTGGTTATTCCCAAGCACGCAAGAAAGGTTTACGATATCAAGGCAGGCGATAAGCTGCTTGTTGTAGGGGATAACCGTGGTATGGCATTTGCCAAAATAAACAATATGCCTATTTTTACATTCGGAGGTTAATATGCTTGCCATAAAAACACAGAATCTGACCAAAAAATATAAGGACAAAACCGTTGTCAATAACCTTAACTTAACTGTTGACAAAGGCGAGATGTACGCACTTTTAGGCGTTAACGGTGCAGGTAAGTCCACAACTATCAAAATGCTTTCCTGCCTTATTAAGCCTACATCGGGCGATGCACTGCTTATGGGCAAAAGCATAAAGGATGACGAAACCGACGTTAAGCAGATTATAAGCGTTTCTCCTCAGGAAACTTCTGTTGCACCTAATTTGACTGTCCGTGAAAACCTTGAGTTTATTGCAGGAATTTTCGGCTTTTCAAAAGCTGAGGCTAAAGAGAAAGCTTCAAAAATGATTGAAGATTTTGATATGGCTGATATTGAAAAAAGCCGTGCCAAAACCCTTTCGGGCGGATGGCAGAGAAGACTAAGCATAGCTATGGCACTTATTTCTGAGCCTGAGATTGTGTTCCTTGACGAGCCTACCTTAGGACTTGACGTTTTAGCACGCCGTGAGCTTTGGAAGCATATCGAAAAGCTTAAGGGCAAAATTACAATAATACTTACAACCCACTACCTTGAAGAGGCCGAGGCACTTGCCGACCGCATTGGAATTATGGCAAAGGGTGTGCTTAAGGCAGAGGGTACTGCTGACGAGCTTAAAGCTAAGGCAGGTACATCAGATTTTGAGGAGGCATTCGTAAGAATTGCCGGTGACGAGGTATAATTTATGAAAAGAACATTAGTATTTGCAGGCAGAAACACAAAGGAAATCCTGCGTGACATATTTACACTTATTTTCGGTATTCTGTTTCCTTTGGTGCTTCTTGTGCTGCTTACAGTAATTAACAAGAGCATCCCTGCTGAGGCGGGCATGTCGCTTTTTGACATCAAAAATCTTTTGCCGGGTGTTGCGGTTTTCGGCTTAAGCTTTATTTCGCTTTTTACTGCAACAATAGTTTCCAAGGACAGGTGCACAAGCTTTATCTTAAGGCTTTTTACGTCGCCTCTTAAGCCTTCGCAGTACATACTGGGCTATACTCTGCCCTTGATTCCCGTTGCACTGGTGCAGATAATTGTGTGCTATATTGCGGCTTTCTTTATGGGGCTTGAATATACTCCCAACATTTTCCCTGCAATTCTTGTGAATATACCCACCGCAATTTTTTATATTGCTGTAGGCCTCTTGTGCGGAACAATATTTAATGATAAAATAGTAGGCGGAGTATGCGGTGCACTGCTTACAAACCTTTCTGCGTGGCTTTCAAGCACATGGTTTGACATTGAGCTTATCGGCGGAACCTTTGAGAAGGTGGCAAACCTTCTGCCCTTTATTCACGCTGTTAAAGCAGGCAGATTTGCCCTTTCAGGTGAATTTTCAGAAATTCTGCCTGAGGTCTTGTGGGTGTCAGGCTACGCTGTGGCTATTGCAGTTATTGCCGCTGTGCTCTTCAACTACAAAATGAAGCAGGACAAGTGATTTTAAATGGAAATTCTGCACCTTGACGATAACATAATAGTAATTATTAAGCCTGTGGGACTTGATGCTGAGCATGAAGTCCCTAAAGCTTTGTGTGAAGAATTCGGCGGTGAGGTATTTACACTTCACAGGCTAGACAAAAACGTAGGCGGAGTAATGGTTTACGCACGCAATAAGAAAACAGCCGCAATACTTTCGAAGGTTATTCAGGATGGAATAATGGTCAAAGAGTACCTTGCAAAGGTTCACGGCACACCTGGTGAGAGCGACACTCTTGAGGACCTGCTTTTTAAAGATTCCAGAAAAAACAAGGTCTTTGTTGTTAAAAGGCAGAGAGCAGGGGTTAAGAAGGCAAAGCTTGAGTACAGAAGGCTTACAGAGGGTGAGGAAAGCCTTGTACATATCCGCCTGCACACAGGCAGAAGCCACCAGATACGGGTGCAGTTTGCAAGCCGAGGCTTTCCTTTGGTAGGAGACCATAAGTACGGCTCAAAAAGCGACAAAAAAGAGCCAATGCTATTTTCTCACAAAATAACATTTCCTTATAAAGGCGAAATGGTTTCTTACGAAGCAAGTCCTTCTTGGGCAAAATAATATATCGTACCAAATGACAAAAGGCAGTCTCATATGAGACTGCCTTTTCGGGTATATAATGTTATTTCTTTTTGTTTATCAAATCCACAATGCCCTTGATAAGCTGAATTATTACTGTTGGAATTACTGCCAAAAGCCAAATTAAACCAAACTGGGTCTGATTTATAGCTTCTACTGCAAACCAGCTCTGAATAACAGGAACAAAGAGCACGATTACTAAAAGCAGAGTGCCTACCAGAAATGCACCTACGCTGTACATATTCGAAAGAAGTCCGATTTTAAAAACAGAGTGATTGCTCCTACAGTTAAAGCCATGGAAAAGACGTGAAAGTGTAAGGGTTGCAAAAGCCATTGTGCTTGCAAGTGCAGGAGTTTCGGCAGGGTTACCAAGGTAAAAAGCAATAAGGGTTACAATTGCAATTAATGCACCCTGACCTAACATAAGCAAAGCAAAGTCCTTGGTTAATATGCCCTTGTTGGGGTCTCTGGGTTTCTGACTTAAAAGGTCGCCTGCAGGTTTTTCCATACCGATTGAAATAGCAGGCAAGGAGTCTGTAAGAAGATTGATAAAGAGAAGATGAACCGCCGCAAAGGGAGCAGGCAAGCCAACCAAAGAGCAATAAAGAACTGCAAAAATTCCTGCCATATTTCCCGAAAGCAGGAAAAGAATAGAGTTTCTTATGTTGCGGTAAACGTTTCTGCCGTTTGCAACAGCTTTGATAATTGTAGCAAAGTTGTCGTCCTGCAAAATCATGGATGCGGCGTCCTTTGATACCTCTGTACCTGTAATACCCATAGCAACACCGATGTCTGCTTTTTTTAGTGCAGGGGCATCGTTAACACCGTCGCCTGTCATAGAAACAATGTTGCCTTTTCTCTGCCATGCATCAACAATTCTGATTTTGTTTTCAGGAGATACTCGGGCGTAAACAGAGATTTTTTCAATATTATTATCGAGCTCTTCATCGCTCATAGCATCAAGCTCAAGACCCGTTACCGAAATATCGCCGTCCTTGAAAATACCGATTTGCTTGGCAATTGCTGTGGCGGTTATTTTGTGGTCGCCTGTAATCATAACAGGCTTAATGCCTGCACGTATGGCATCCTCTACCGCCTGCTTAGACTCTTCTCGGGGCGGGTCAATCATAGAAACAAGACCTAAGAACGTGAAATCATATTCGGTTTCTACGCTTAAGGCTTCGTCGCTGTTTTTGTAAGCAAAAGTAAGTACTCGTAAGCCGTTTTCGGAGAATTTGCGGTTCCTGCGTAAAATGGCGTTTTTGTCTTCGTCAGTAATATCACGAACACCCTCGGCAGTAGCGATTTTTACACAACGCTCTAAAATCACATCAAGAGCACCCTTGGTAAGCACACAAGGCTTATCGTCAATCATAAACTTTGTGCTCATCATTTTTCTGTCAGAGTCAAAGGGTACTTCTTCAAGTCTTACTACGTCGCGGCGAAGGGTATTTTCATTAAGCCCAAGGCGGCGGTAGGTTTCGAGCAGACAATACTCGGTGGGGTCGCCTATACCCGCACCGTCAACAATACTGGAGTCGTTATTTAAAAACATATTGTAAAGCAAAAGCTTATGGGTAGGGTCGTTAATTTCAAGGCTATCACCAAGCAAAACCACGCCGGTTATATATGCCTGCTGAACTGTCATTTTGTTCTGAGTAAGAGTACCAGTTTTGTCAGAGCAGATAACCGACACACAGCCAAGGCTCTCAACCGCCTTAAGGTCCTTGATAACGGCATTTTCCTTAGCCATTTTTTGTGTGCCCATTGCCTGAACAATAGTAACAATAGAGCTTAACGCCTCGGGGATTGCCGCAACTGCAAGTGCAACCGCAAAAAGCAGAGAATCCATAACAATCTTCATTGTATCGGGATTTTCTACTCCTCTGAATCCGTTATACATACTTAAGCCGAAAACAACAACGCAAACTGCCATAATAATAATGGCAAGCTTTTTCGAGAAAGCGTCGAGGCTTTTCTGTAATGGCGTTTTCTTTTCCTTGGCAGAGTTCATAAGTGAGGCGATTTTACCGATTTCGGTGTTCATACCCGTAGCAGTAACAGCAACCAAAGCTCTGCCGTAAGTAACTAAACTGCCGGAAAAAACCATATTGGTTCGGTCGCCTAAGGGCACCTCGCCGTCTATAACAGTCTCGTCTTTGTCAACATTTGTGGACTCACCCGTCAGCGAGCTTTCGTTAACCTGCAAGGAGTAATTGTTTAAAATTCTGCCATCGGCAACAACCAAATCGCCTGCTTCAAGAACAACAATGTCGCCCTCAACAACGCTTTTGGAGGGGATTTCAATCTTAACGCCGTCTCGGATAACCTTTGCGGTTGGCGAAGCAAGGGATTTAAGGCTTTCCAGAGATTTTTCAGCCTTTATGTGCTGGGCGGTTCCCAGTAATGCGTTCATAACGATTACAGCGAAAATTACAATTGTACTTTCAATGTTGCCCGAAATAAGAGAAATAATTGCCGCCACAATCAGTATGATTACAAGCAAATCTGCAAACTGGCTTAAAAATACCTGTAAAACAGTTTTCTTTTTGCCTTCCTGCAAAACATTTTCTCCATTTGTCTCAAGGAGCTCTTTGGCTTTTTCTTTAGATAAGCCTTCGCTTGTTACACCAAGCTTTTCAAAGACCTCATCCTTTGACATCTGATACCATGGTTTCATAAATGCCTCCTGAATTTTATTTCTATAAAATAAAAAAAGACCTTTATTGCAAAATCCCAAAGAATTTCGCAATAAAAGTCTCGTTCTTTAAGATACATCCGATACCGCCATGCGGTATGTACTGACGAATTGTACCACAGCTATGCTGCGAACTACTCCCCTTTAAGCGTGCACATTTTATCAAAATCTATGCCTTTTGTCAACGGATGTGGTGATTTTTGGATGATTAAATAGTATTCTCAGTTAATATTGGCAATTCTTTACGAAAAATTTACAAGACAACAGTCAAAGTGTGTTTGAAAACAGGCATTTGCTGTGATAATATAATATGCAGACAATTTTTCAAAAATCAGCAGTTAAACGTATTGTTATTTCAGAGGTAGTGAAAATATGAAGAAGACTTTCGACGTGATTATAATAGGTGCAGGTAACGCAGGGCTTATGACTGCGGCAACCCTTGCCAAAGGCGGTCTTAAGCCTTTGGTGCTTGAACGAAACCTTGTCCCCGGCGGCTGTGCCACAAGCTTTGTAAGAGGCAGATTTGAGTTCGAGCCTTCCTTGCATGAGCTTGCAAACGTTGGCACCAAAGAAAACCCCGGTTCGGTGAGAAAGCTTTTTGAGAGCTTAGGTGCAGACGTAACATGGGTAAACGAGACCAACGCTTTTCGTGTTATAGCACAGGGCAAAGACGGTTACGACGCCGCAATGCCTGCAGGAATTGAGGCATTTTGTGACGAAATGGAGCGTCAGGTACCGAGCAGCCGCCAAAGTGTGCTGGCTTTATTTGAGTGTGCAGAAAAGGTAGAAGCGGCACTTAATTATTTCGCTAAGGGAAAGCCCGACCCTGTGGTGATGATGACAGAGCACGCAGATTTTATGAGAATGGCGTCACATTCGGTTGATGAATGCCTTGATGCACTAAAAATGCCAAAGAAAGCACAGAATATTATCAAGACCTACTGGCCTTATCTGGGTGCTTCTACAGATAAGCTGGACTTGGCACACTATCTGCTTATGATGGCACGCTATATTGCCGGAAGTCCCGCTATGCCTTCAATGAAATCTCACGAGCTTTCCCTTGCTGTTGAAAAGGTTATCAAAGACAATGGCGGTGACATTTGGTACAATACCGAGGTTACCGAAATCCTTACCGAAAACGGAAAAGCCGTAGGTGTTAAAACAAAAGAACGCGAAATTTTCGCAGATTTCATTGTGGCAAACTGCTTCCCCGACACAGCCTATTCAAAAATGATGAAAGCCGAGGATGTTCCCGAAAAAGGCGTAAAGCTTGCCAACGCACGCAAAAAAGGCGAGATGTTTTTTACAGTTTATCTTGGACTTAACAGAAGTGCCGAGGAGCTTGGAATAAAAGATTATTCGGTATTTCTGTACGATTCTCCCGATGCTTTAAAGCAGTACCAAAGTATGGACCGCTTCGAGGAAAGCTTTGTTATTGTAAATTGCCTTAATAACGTTGTAAAAGACTCTTCTCCACAGGGCACCTGTACACTGTTTTTTACCACTATGCTTTCGGAAAAAGGTTGGACAGAGGTTAAACCCGAGAACTATAAAAAACTTAAAAATCGAATGGCAGAGCAGATTATTAGTGCTTACGAAAGCAGGATGGGTATTTCTGTAAAGCCTTTTATAGAAGAAATTTCCGTCGCAACGCCTGTTACCTTTGCAAGATACCTTAACACTCCCAACGGTACACCCTATGGATACGAGATTCAGCCTTGGGACACTATGATTGCCCGTATTATGAACGGCAAAAACGAAATGTTTACAAAGAACCTTTATTTTGTAGGTGCCCATGGTGACCGTGCCGACGGCTACAGCAGCGCTTACTCTAACGGTAATTCCACTGCAGGCAGAATATTAAGGGAGGTAAAGCAGAATGGATAAGCATAATCTTAATTCACTGAATCCTGCAAAGTTTACAGAGCTTATTAAAAACCGCGAAATTGCAATTGCTTCGGCTCCGTTTAAAATGCCTGATGCAACAGGTCAGGCAAACGATTTATACAAACAACTTCATCCTAATAAGCAGTATCTAAGGGTGCATTCGGTTATTAACCACAAAAACGCAAAGACGTTTATATTAAAGCCGTCAGAAGAAAAAGGCACAAAGGAATGTGCTTACTTTTCCGCAGGCCAGTATCTTTCGGTATTTGCAGAAAAGGACGGCAAGATTTACTCGCGTCCTTATTCTATTGTCTCTTCTCCAAAAGAATCCTTAGCGGGCACTTATATGATTACAGTTAAATCGGTTGACGGCGGCTTGATTTCAAATACAATTCTTAAAGAATGGAAAACAGGCACGGAGGTTACTGTGTCTGACCCCACAGGCAACTTTACCTATGAGCCTTTAAGAGATGCACACCACATTGTAGGTATCGCAGGGGGCAGCGGCATTACGCCTTTCGTTTCCTTAGCAAAGGCTGTTCGAGATGGTGACGAAGATTGCAGTCTTACTGTTATTTACGCAATCCGCAGTGAAGATGATATTCTTTTTAAAAACGAGCTTGATGCCCTTGCTGAGAACTCTGACAAAATTAAGGTTATTTATGTTCTCAGCCATCAGCATAAGGAGGGCTTCGAGCAAGGCTTTGTTACGGCAGAGCTTATATCAAAATATGCCGAAGGACAATATTCTGTTTTTATTTGCGGTCCTAAGCAGATGGTAAGCTTTGTAGACAAAGAGCTTGAAAAGCTTAGCCTTGAGAAAAAGTATATCCGCCACGAGGTACACGGCGAGGTAGCCGACCCTGCGTATTTTGCCGAATATCCCTCTGATGTGCCCGAAAATGTACGCATTACCGTTAAGGTAAAAGACCAGATTACAGAAATTAAAGCTTCTACAAAAAACACCATCCTTCGTATTTTAGAGCAAAACTCAATTACTCCTCCTTCGCGATGCCGAAGCGGCGAGTGCGGTTTTTGCCGTTCAAGGCTGATTTCGGGCAGGGTGTTTGTTCCCGAAAAGCTCGACAAACGACGTCAGGCAGACAACAAGTTCGGTTATTTGCATCCTTGTTGCAGTTATCCCTTAAGCGACTTGGTAATCGAGGTTACCGAGGCTTAGGCTTTAAGTATATATATCAAAACAGCGGAGTTTACCTTTTGGCAGACTCCGCTGTTTCGCTTTAGTAAAGTTTGATGTTTTGATTACTTTTTAATCATCATCTTAAGCTCTTTGGGCTCTTTTGCCTGATGCATACCCCACCATGAGGCACTGCCGGCAGCAGCCTTGGCAGCAGTTTCAGCTGCCTTTGCAATTACATTAGCTGTGTTCTTTTTGATTTTCATCGGAAATACTCCTTTCGATTTTGTTTTTTATTAGTCCGATTATTATATAAGCACAGGCGATAATGTCGGTTGTAACGATTATTCCTGCACTTTTATAGGTACAAAAAACTGCATAAAGCAGAAAATGCAAAATCAGTATACACATAGAAACAAGCCGGTAACGGTATTTTTGATTTTGCGAAACCTCCTTATTCGGATTGCTTACAGGGGCGAAAATGAGGGTGATTAAAAAGGAGATAACAGAAAAGCCGCAGTAAACCACAGGGCTTTCGGGCAGAGCATAAACTGCGTTATTAATGAGCACTACAATAAGAAAACTTAGGGTGGTAAATGTATTGCAAAGTATATAGGAGTTGCAGTGAAGTCCGCCCGTATATAGCCTGAGGAAAATAAACGAGACGAGAAAAATTACTGAGTTTATAAAATTGCCTGTTGCCAGTCCTGCTAAAAGCACTAAGAATACGCCTGTTAACGAGGAAATCAAAACCTCGATACCATAGACGTACACAGGCATAAAGTTTTTTTCGAAGCATTTTTGACGAAATAAAAAACCTGCTATATGCTGTGATAAAGAGTTAAACATAGGTGTTTTCTCCTGCTTTTCTTTAACACTAATATAGCAGATTTTAGCTTTATTTGTCGATTTTGGCGTGATTGGTAGTTTTTTGGCTTTATTTAACTGTTACTTATTCTGTATCGGGTTTTTCGAGCATAAGGCTTACATCGAAAATCCCCTCTTTCTCTGAAAAGTTTATGGTGCCGTTGTATTTTTTTACAATGCTTTTTGCAATTTTCAAGCCATGACCATGAGATTTTGAATCGGACTTTGTGGTTTTTAGGTCGGGATTTTCTTTAAGTACAGGTTTTGCAACGGTATTTTTTACCGAGATAATGTAGTAATGTCCTTTTTCAAAAACAGTAATCTGAATAAGTTTGTTTTCCTTAACCGAAGTCAAGGCTTCGAAAGCATTGTCGGTAAGATTTCCTAAAAGAGACAGCATGTCGTTGCCCTCGGTATACTTAAGGTTGCTTTTAATTGTAAAGCAGGCAGTGATACCGTTTTGTATAGCTTTTTTGTGGGCATTGTTAAGTATGGTATTAAGATACACGTTGTCCGTACAGAAAGCAGGGGTTATGTCATTAAGCGAATTATCTGTGCTTCGGCAGATTTCCTGTGCTTGATTTATATTGCCCTCTGAAAGAAGCAGATTAATGAACCCGAGGGTACGCCTCATTTCGTGCTTTACGCGGGAAATTTCTTCTACGTAGGTCTTCTGATTGGAGATTTCCGTTTTATACATTTCCTGCTCCTTTGCCATAAGAGTGTTAAGGGCATCAAGCTCGGCAGCTTTACTTATCTGTTTCATTAACGGAAACATGGAAAACGCAACTATAAAAGCAATAAAGCTTATAATGCCGAGGTAAACCCTGCCTGACTGAGATGTACTTTCATCGGTTATAACAGCAGTAGCAAGAAGTATCAGTGCCATTGTAAGCAAGGGTATCGCAATAAATGCAAAGGCGTCAACAGGCTTTTTTATGTTGATTTTGTTTTTATAAATCCGCTGAACAATATAAAGTATAAAGAAATAGGCAGTATTACCTATCATAAGGTAAATAAACCTGCCGACCGAGCTTTGAGTAATAATCTGCTGGGCATCATTGCCTGTAATTACAGATAGAAAGGCCGAAAATATCATTGATACGCACATATAGATTACAAAAATAATCAGGGGCATAGTTATTTTCAGGTGAAGTTTGGCATTGTGGCAGAAAACAGAAAACGGAATCATTATAAGCAGATAAACAAGAATTTCTATATTTGCAATTGATGAAAAGAAATTATTGATTGCAGAGATTGACAGGAAAAGCAGAAGAATTGTTAATATGCAAAGTATAATGTTGACAGTTTTTTTAAAGCGTGGTGTCAAAAAGGAATTACAGAAAACAACAAAAGTTATACCCTGAAACAGGTTTATGCTGAGCTCGAAAACTTGTGTCAGATTATCATTCATTAACGAGAACATTCCTTTCGAGGAACTTGTCCTTTACGCTTTTAACGTTGCTTCTGCTTACCGGGATAACTGCCTCGTTTGCGAGGACCGCACAGTTAGATTTTACATGGACGACATGTGCCAAGTTTACAATAAACCCTATGTGTGTTCTGACAAAACCGAAGGGTAAAAGAGAAGTTTCCATGTTCGATATAGTGGTTCTCTGACTGTATTTTCCCGAAGGTGTATGTATAACTACGTTATGACCTACCTTTTCTATATAAAAAATATCGGAATATTTGATTTTGGTCACTATGTCGCCGTTTTTTACGGAAAATCCGTTATGTAACTGATTATTGCGGTTAATCCGCTTTATTATGGATTTAAGGTCCTGTTCAAGGCTGCTCTTTCTTATAAATCCCAGCGAGTTAGTGGTGTTGTAAGCCTCGAAAACTAAGTCATCACGGTTTGTAACAAAAACAACGTCACCCAAAGCTTCCCTGTGCTTTTGGGCAAGCTCAATTCCCGAAAGACCGGGCATTTCGATATCCAAAAAAATCAGGTCAAAGCTTATGGGCGAAGATAATATACTTTCGGCCGAAAGGAAGATTTCAAGTCTTTGCAGTGAACCGGTAAAAACTCTGCGGATAACCTCAGAAAAATTTTTAGCAAAAAGCATTTCGTCGTCTACAATTGCTATACGCAAATTTTTCGCCTCCAAAAATATTTTTTCGGTAAAAATCAATGCAACAACACCTAAAAGATACCATAAAATGGTTTTATTTTCAACATATGGCAATGTGTGAAGAAAAATTTCTACAATATTTTACATAAAAACAAATTAATTCTCTGCGTGCTTTGTAAGAACTGGACTATAGCCCGAAAAACGGAATCAACCGAAAAAATGCTTCAAAAGAACGAGTTAGTACAATTTCGTATTCAAGCTAAAACATTACAAAATAATCTGTCAGAAATCAAAAACAAAAGACGGCCTTACTCCGTTTAAAAACCAGAGTAAAGCCGCATCTTTTAACGATATTCTATAATAGGGTCTTCTTAGATTTTTCTGTTTTGCCGTATACTTTCCAAACCGCCGTAGGGGTTATTTGTTTAATATACGCCTTTGTATGTGCTTACTGTCCCTGTTTGCCGTATGCCTCTTTAAAGGGCACCACTCTGCCGTCGGCTTCCTTTACACTTACGTTGTCAAGGGTTTTCGAAAACTGACCGCGGATTTCGGCAAGGTAAAGTTTGTAAAGCTCTTTTTGCTCGGTGCTTTCAGCCTCGGTAAGTCCCTCTGTCTTTTTCTTTTTTGCAAGCTCATTAATACGCTCTATCATCTTTTTATCCATTTTATCACCTAAAAAAACAAAATATACACATATATAATACACACAAATAATTTATATTGCAAGCCATTGAATTGCTTTTTGCTATGTGTTAATATAAAACTACATTCTTAAATGAAAGCGTGATTTTGTGAATAGAGAAGATTTCAGCCTTTTTAAGCCTCAAGGCTCCTCTGCCGTTTACCGCACATTAAGCAAAGAAGCCATAAACGATTTGTCGGTAGATTTTTTATGCGAAGCCTTAACAAAGGACCCTTACGAGCTTAATATTATAAAAGAGCTTTTGATAAACATTACCGACGACGAAGATGTTATCAAATATCGAAGCGATATTTTCGAGGACTTTCTCAGATTTCCGAAGCTGAGAGAAAATTTAACGGCTCTTCTTTTAAAGCTTAAGGACTTAAGAGAAATTGAAAGGTTTCAGAAGGACACCGAGGCATCGTCACTTTG
>JAUNEH010000089.1:3965-4820 GCA_030525665.1 Ruminococcus sp. | reverse complement strand
AACCAAAAAAGCTAAACGCCCTGTATCCCGTGCAGTTCGCCCTGAGCCTGGCTACGTTATAAAGCGATTAGGCTCCGACCCACAGCTTATGATGCTTATGGACGAAGCACAGCGTATTTTCGGCAGAATGCTTTCTAATGCCGAAGCAGGTACCTTGGTTATGCTTATGGACACCGACGGTCTTCCTGTGGACGTTATTATTATGCTTTTGCAGTATTGTGTGGATAACAATAAAGGCACAATGCGTTTTGTCGAGAAAATCGGCATAGAGTGGGGAAGCGAGGGTATCAATACAGTTTCCCTTGCCGAGGAGAAAATCCGCACAGTTACCGAAACATATTCATACTTTAATAAGGTAGCCTCTACCTTTGGTATGAAGAACGTAGGTTCACCTACCAAGAAACAGCTTACTCTTGCTAATCAATGGGTCGGAACATGGAGCTTTTCTGACGATATGCTCCGCCTTGCTTACGAAAGATGCGTTGACACCAAAGGCGAGCTTAATATGGACTATATTAACGGTATTTTAAAGAAGTGGTACATGGCAGGCTGGAAAAATCCCGATGACGTAACAGCTGATACCGCTAAAATTGAAAAGCCGAAAGCTAAAAGTGCAGAGAAAAAGTCAGGCAGAGTCAAGGAAGAATGGGAGTCAGACGTTTCTTATGATATTGAAGCCTATGAGAAAAAGAGTATTTTTGATTAAAGGGTGATTAAAGTGTCTTACAGCGACGCTGTTTATTCAAAAGCATATGGCATACTTGATGCAAGGCGTAGCCGTGCTAACAATGATGCCGAGGAGCGAAAGCTAAGAATTTACGCCGAAATTCCTCGCGTTAAAGAAATTGAGCAGGA
>JAUNEH010000089.1:2800-3935 GCA_030525665.1 Ruminococcus sp. | reverse complement strand
GCACGTGCGGTTTTTGCCGGAGGAGATGCAAAGTCACAGCTTCAAGCTTTGGCCGATAAAAGTATACTTCTTCTCACAGAGCTCGAAAACCTGCTTACAACTGCAGGCTACGATAAAAATGCATTGGAACCTGCGTTTTTTTGCTCTGTATGTCAGGACAGGGGAGTAGTCGAAAAAGATAATAAAACAGTCACCTGTCAATGCTTTAAGGATATTTTAAGGGATTGCGCCTGTAATGAAATCAACAGCCTTTCGCCCTTAAGTTTGTCGACCTTCGAAAGTTTTGAGCTTTCTTACTATCCAGATGATGAGGATGATAATGGTGTTAATCCTCGCCGAAGAATGGCTCAGATTTTAAATTACTGCAAAGCTTATGCTGAAAACTTTACCGTAAATAGCCGCAGTATTCTTATGCGCGGTGCCACAGGGCTTGGCAAAACTCATCTTTCCTTAAGCATAGCCAATCACCTTATTGATAAAGGCTTTTCGGTGGTTTACGTGTCGGCTCCTGACGTGCTTTTTAAACTCGAGCGTGCACATTTTTCATATGAGTATGACAAAGAACAGGAGCTTCTCGATACTCTTTCTGATTGTGATTTGCTTATTATCGACGACTTGGGTACCGAGTTTGCTACAAATTATACCAACACACTGATTTACAATATTTTCAATAACAGAATTTTACGCTCAAAGCCGGTTATAATAAACACAAATCTCACTATAAAAGACTTGCAAAACGCATATGTGCCTCGATTTGTAAGTCGAGTTATGGGTACTTGCGACAAGCTTGATTTTGTAGGCAGAGATATAAGACCTCAGAAAGCATAAGTTTTTTTAGAAAAATTTTCAAAAAACTCTTGACTTTTTTGTAAAAAGGGGTATAATAATCAACGTTGTCCATTGCGGAATTGTGTAAGGGTAGCACAGCAGACTCTGACTCTGTTTGTCTGGGTTCGAATCCTAGTTCCGCAGCCATTGTTTAGTGGTAAAAAAAGTCGCACTCATCTATGGGAGGGCGACTTTTTTTATTGCTTGTTTTAATGTCTTATACATTTATATAGGAATATACAGTGATGGCCATAACAATTCAAATTGTTATAAAGTATAGAAATATAAAAACAGAATACGCAACTCT
>JAUNEH010000089.1:0-2790 GCA_030525665.1 Ruminococcus sp. | reverse complement strand
GGAGCCGTTTTTATTTTTGTTTAATTTGTTATCGGGGTGTAGCGCAGTTTGGTAGCGCGCATCGTTCGGGACGATGAAGTCGTGGGTTCGAATCCCGTCACCCCGACCACGTTAAAGACTATGTCTATCTTAATGATAGATGTAGTCTTTTTCTTTTATGAACTAAGGGATTCGAACCCTGAGAGGGTGAGTGCCGTTAAAACAACTAATTTATTGCTGATAATTTATCTATTGTGACAAAAATGTTAGAATCATATGTTTTATATTGATTTACCAAATAAAAGACTATATAATTAGACTAAAAGATAGATTGAGGAGGATATTTATGAAAAAAATTTTGTCATTGATAATTTCGCTGATAATAATTGCTACAGTTTGTGTTGTGCCTGTCAGTGCTGCACCTACTGCAGATGAGCTTGGAGGATTTCTTCAAAATGGTATGACAAAAAACACAGCCACTACGAAGGATGGCATTGTATATAAGCTTAAAGATGATGGTACAGCAGCAGTCTGTGGTGCTAAAGAAGGACTTACTGAGCTTGTTATTCCGTCAGTTGTTGATGGCTACAAGGTTAGTGAAGTTACAACTCACGCACAACGTTTCAGTGGTTCGGGTACAGTGGAAAAGCTTACCATTTCTGAAGGTGTAGAGTGTTTAAGTGATTTTTTAAGTTGTTTTTATAATGCAACTGAAATCAATCTGCCTTCATCAATCAAAGAAATCCGTAATATGAGCTTTTTATCTAATATGGCTTACTATAAAGATGAAAGAAACTGGGAAAATGGTTGTCTTTATATTGGTACAAATCTTGTATCTGTAAATGCTGATGCACCGGAAGTTCTTGAAATCAGAGAAGATACAACATGTATCGCAAACTTTTTATATATACCCCTTACTGCAAGCGTTAAGGAAATTATACTTCCTACATACGAAGTATTCGGTCTTCGTAATCTTATTCCTTATCTTTCTCTTGAACGTGTTACAGTTCCTGCAGAGTTCAAGGAAATCCCAGCAGGGCTTTTCTCACAATGTGAAAAACTTACGGATGTCACCATTGAGGAGGGTATTACCAAAATAGGCGACAGAGCCTTTTTTGAATGTGACAGCCTTACAGAAATTGAAATTCCTTCTACAGTCAAGACTATCGGTGTGCGTGCCTTTGGTATGTGTAACGGGTTTACCGAGTTTAAAATTCCCGATACAGTAAAGAAGATTGAGAAACAAGCTTTTGCAGGGTGCGAAAATCTTATTGTTGTAGATATACCTGCATCTGTTACTGAAATTGGTGTAGAAGCTTTGGGTTTTGGTGGTCATTATTACAGCGAATCCAGCGACCATGGTTTAGGGTATTACGAAACAAAGAATTTTACTGTTTGTGCTCCTGAGGGCTCTAAAGGTATGGAATATGCCAATAATAATGAATTCAATTATTTTGAATCCTGGTCGGATTACATAAAAGACTTGAATGGTGTTGATTTTGATAACCCCAGAGATTTTGACACTTTTGTCTTTGGTGATGCTGACCTTGATGGTAAGCTTAGTATTAAGGACGCTACATATATACAGAAGGTTTCTGCTCATTTCTTTGAACTCGAATATAAAGTGCAACACTTTGTTTCTACTGTTAATCTGGATTTTGACATAAACGTTAAGGATGCAACACTGATTCAGAAGCATCTTGCGAATTTTGATACCGGGTATCCTATTGGTCAGACATTTACGTGGGAAGAACTTTTTGATATGTTTTAAGTTAAAAGAAAAAACAAGAAAGCTACAGGATAAACCTGTAGCTTTTTGCTTTAGTATATATACTTTTCTGCTTTTTTAAGCACTGCTATAATGGGGCAGATTAAAAGACCGCACACAATGTTGCTTACTCCGTGAATAAGGTCAAAAGGCAGTCCCGATATAATCCACGCAACAGTTGCCTCAAAGCTCAGCCCGAAGAATATTGCCTGAGCAGGAGCGTACAGTATGCCGAATAAAAAGCCGTGCAAACCGCAAAGTCCGCAGTAAACAAAAGGCTTTGCTTTTTTGGGCATATTTTTTGGCAAAAGCATTACTGCACCCCAGAGTATTGTCCAGATGTAAAGGTACGGTACCCACCACACGTTAAAGCCTGCAAAAAGTCCGTTTAAAAGTACGTAAATGTAAATGGGGTATAGTGCTTTTTGCCTGTAAACTACTGTGGTTGCAATGGTGAATACGCCCAGTAAATGGATGTTAGGCAGAACCTCCATCAGCATTTTTGAGGCAAACATCATTGCACCAAGCATGCCGAAAACCGCAATTTCTTTAATGTTAAGCTTCATTACTCAACTTTAAAAGCGTATGATTTGCCATTTTCTATATTTGTTACGTCAACACCGGTTAAAGCATACTCGCCGTCAATGTAAAACGCCCAGTATTTGCCGTCTGTGTCGTAGTCGGCGGTAATGCCGTTAACGGTTTTGACGTAAAGGCCATAGGGACCTTCTTCGCCCTCTAAAAGAGCAAGCTCCAAAAGTGCCTCGCCTACAGTTTCTTTGTCGGTGTGAATCTCAAAAACAGTTTCAACACCGTCGTAGTCTGTTACCGTAAAGTCAAAAGTTTTACTGCCCTCGCCAAGTACAGTAACACCTGTTGAAGAAGTGGTAACTAAAGGTGTTTCTGTGTTGGTTGGTTTATTATTGTCACCGCAACCTGCTGAAACAAGTGCCATAGCCGCAATAAGCACAGTCAGGAGGCAAAGCGACAAAAATTTTTTAAAATTTGTCATCTTCATAATAATTCTCCTATAAAATTTAATT
>JAUNEH010000088.1:0-4950 GCA_030525665.1 Ruminococcus sp. | reverse complement strand
GAAAATTCTACAGACTCAACTGACCCCACTGCCACAGACGGCAAAGTTGAGCCTTCGCAGGGCGGTAACGATACACCAATTATCATCCCCGGTACAACCACAGGAGAGGATAATACAACAGATGCTTGGGAAAGAATGATATTAGGCGATTCCGACGGAAACGGCAAAATTAATATTAAGGACGCTACTCTTATTCAGAAATATGCTGCAAAGCTTGAAGAGTTAAGCGGTGATGCCTTAAGCTGTTCGGATGTAAATGCTGACGATAAAGTTAACATTAAGGATGCCACAGCAATACAGAAGTATGTTGCTAAAATCGAAATTCCATATCCCATCGGCGAATATTTTTAAAATCTAAAAAATTTTAAAAAGGTCACATTTTGTTTGTGACCTTTTTGTCTTTTGAATCGTTTATATAACAGGAGGGCTAAGAAAGTGGATAATTTCTCAAGCTCAAAACCTAATATCGAAGCTGTTTATACCAAATATGCAGATATGCTTTACCGAGTAGCTGTGGCTGAGCTTCAAAGTGATATGGATGCTCAGGATGCTGTGCAGGATGTGTTTATCAAGTATATATCCGCAGTTCCTTCCTTTAAGGATGATGAGCACGAAAAAGCATGGTTTCTGCGTGTAACGGTTAACCGATGCCACGATATGCTCAGAAGCCGAAAGGTAAGGTTAAAAATTCACAGCGATATTGAAATCGAGCCTGTGGATTCGGTTTCAAAGGGCAGAATGGAGCTTTTCGAAATCCTTTCATGTATACCCGAAAAGTACAAGAGCACAGTTGTGTTGCACTGTCTCGAGGGCTTAGGTCTGCAGGAGACTGCAGATGTATTGGGTATAAGTCTTTCTGCCGCAAAAATGCGGCTTAAGCGAGCCAGAGAAATCATCAGAAAGGAGGAATAGGATGTTTAATAAAACACAGCTTGATGCCTATAATAGCATAAAAGCACCCGACGAGCTTTATGAAAAGGTAGTTAATGCAAAGCCTAAAAAAAGCAAAATTTACCTTATCCCATTGGTGAGCTCCCTTGCCGCGTGTATAGTGCTGATATTCTCTATAGCCGCTTTTGGCAATTATTTCGAGCCCAATATTGTGCTTAACGGCCAACAGCTTTCGGATTCGGTTGTTTTTTACGACATCAGTCCTGCCAATACTTTCGATATGAGGTCTTCACCTGTGCTCTCGTTGCCTGTTGAAATGGAGCTTGAAGAAGAAACCTCGGTTTCTGTGTCTGATGGTTTTATAATCCTTGATACAGGAGAAAGAGTAAAGAGCATAGCTTTAAAAGGGCAAGTCGCTTTTGTGTGGGAAATTGAGCGTCAGGACGAGTTTCCTGAGGCTAAGATGACACTTAAAAGCTCTAAAGGAAATGCCGCTGTAACCCTTGTTCAAAACGAAACTGACGGTAGTTATACCGCCACAATAAATTAATTTAAATTAAAGGAGTAACCAAAATGAAAAAGACAATTGCAATTATTCTCGCCGCACTTATGATGCTCGCTGTGTCCGCTTGCGGTATAGGTGGCACAGCTTCAACCGAACCTGCAACTGACCCCGCACCCACAACAGTAGGCACAAAGCTTCTTGCTGATTTCAAAACTCTTACTGACAAAACACCTCAGGAAATCGCAGATGCACTTCTTACAAACGAAGAAATTCAGTTTATGCCTGCTACAATGCCTGTAGAAGAAGGCTTCCTTAACGGCTTTAACGAAGAAATCAAAGGCTTCGAAGAGGGCGTTATGTTTGGTCCTGCCATAGGTACAATTCCTTTTGTCGGCTACATCTTCACAGTTGCAGAGGGTGGTGACGTTGCCGCTTTTGTAAAAACTCTTGAGGACAACGCAAACCTTCGCTGGAACATCTGCACAGAAGCAGAGGAAATGATTTGCGTGGCAGAAGGTAACACAGTATTCTTCGTAATGTGTCCCACAAGCTTTGAAGAGCAGCCTGCAGACGACGGTGCTGCAGTAGGCGGTATGGACATTGCTCCCGATGATGGTGCTATTGCTGCCGAAGACGGCATTACATTAGAGTAATATTTTAAACAAAAGGCTTTCTCGCTTACGTTTAATATCGGTGAGAAAGCCTTTTTTCGTGCAGGGTGTGGATTTATTCATTCTGATACGTTAATAATTAAGAGTGTATAAATGCGTTCCCTGTAAAAACAAGCTTTCCTCGGAGGATTAATAAATGCTTTTTTCCAGTATTCCGTTTTTATTTTACTTTTTACCCTGCGTACTGCTGCTTTACGCGGTAACGCCTAAAAAGCTTAAAAACCTTACGTTACTTATTTCAAGTCTTGTGTTTTATGCGTGGGGCGAGCCAAGGCTTGTGCTGTTAATGCTTATTACCGTTACGGTAGGCTATGTTTTCGGCTTGCTTACCGAAGTAAAACCTAAGCTGAAAAAACTGTGGCTCACTTTTGCACTTGTGTTTGAAATAGGCTTTTTGGTCTATTTTAAATATGTGGATTTCTTTATCTACAATTTCAATGCTGTTACAGGCTTGTCAATTCCTCTTTTACAGGTGACACTGCCTATCGGAATAAGCTTTTACACCTTCCAGATTTTAAGCTATAATATTGATGTATACAGGGCAGATGTGCCTGCTCAGCGTAACCCCATTAACTTAGCGGCGTATATTGCACTTTTTCCGCAGCTTATTGCAGGGCCCATTGTCCGTTACAGCGATATTGAAAGAGAGCTTCATAACCGCACTCACAGCTTCGAAAAATGTGCCGAGGGTGTTCGCAGATTCGTGCTTGGTCTTTCTAAAAAAATCCTCATTGCAAATGTCCTTGGCGAGCTTTGCGACACCTTTAAGGCCAGTGACGACAAGAGCGTTGCTTTTTACTGGTTGTATGCAGTTGCTTTTTCGCTTCACATTTACTTTGATTTTTCAGGCTACAGCGATATGGCAATCGGTTTAGGTAAAATTTTCGGCTTTACCTTTATGGAGAACTTTAATTACCCTTTCATCTCTAAAAGTGCTACCGAGTTCTGGCGTCGTTGGCATATCTCTCTGGGCAGTTGGTTCAGGGATTATGTGTATATCCCCATGGGCGGCTCAAGGGTGCCGACGCTGAGAATGTTTATTAATATCTTTGTTGTCTGGCTTCTTACGGGATTCTGGCATGGTGCGGCTTGGAATTTTATTGTTTGGGGACTTTACTTTGCGGTTTTACTTGTAGTCGAAAAGCTCTTCCTGCTTAAATATCTTAATAAATCAAAGGTGTTAAGTCATATTTATCTTATTTTCTTTGTAATAATCAGCTTTGTAATTTTTAACGCCGCTGATATGAGCGAGGCTTTTTCATATATCGGTTCTATGTTCGGTGGAGGCGGAATTCCGCTTTTAAGCACCGAAACCCTTTATTACGCCAGAAGCTATATTGTGGTGTTTATTGTGGCGATTGTTGGTGCGACACCTGTACCCAAGCTCGTTGCAAACAAAGCTAAATTTACAAAATTTTTCGAACCTGTGGTGCTTGTGTTGCTTCTTGCAGTTTGCACAGCTTATCTCGTAGATGGTTCTTTCAATCCCTTTTTGTATTTCAGATTTTAAGGAGGACTAAAAATGAAAAAATTATGCAACATCTTTACTGTCCTCTTAAGCGGATTGTTTGTAGCTATCTTTTCGGTGTGGTGCTTTACAGGTCAGACTCCTGATTATTCTGAAAGCGAACGCAGAGTTTTAGAAAGCTTTCCCGAGTTTTCTGTAAATACGATTGCAAACGGCGAATTTGCCGGGGATTTTGAAAAATATGCCACCGACCGCTTCCCAATGCGAGATACATTTCGAAGTGTAAAGGCGTATACAAGGCTTTATGCCTTTATGCAGAAGGATAATAATGATTTGTTTGTGGCAGACGGTCATCTTTCAAAGCTTACCTATCCTCAGAACAAAACTCTCAATACCTATGCTACAGACTTATTTAATAAAGTTAAGGATATGTACCTTGAAGATAACAAGATTTATCTCTCGATTATTCCCGACAAAAATATGTTTTTAGCCAACGAAAACGGCTATCTTTCTTTAGATTACGAAGCTTTTTCGAAGAATATCCGCGAAGCTATGCCTTATGCAGAGTATATTGAAATCTATGATTTGCTGAGCAAAGACGACTATTATTTTACCGACACCCATTGGCGGCAGGACAAAATCACAGACGTTGCAAACCGACTTGCCGAAGGTATGGGGCAGAGCCTTTCGGATACTTACACTGAGAATACTCTCAATTACCCTTTTAATGGTGTTTACGTAGGTCAATCGGCTTTAATGGTTACACCCGATACCATAACCTACCTGACAAATGATACAATCAACAGCTTGCAGGTAGAGGGTGCAAAGGCAGTTTATGATATGAGCAAAGCCCAGAGCAAAGACCCTTACGAAATATTTCTTTCGGGCAATCAGCCCGTGGTAACTGTTAAGAATCCTAATAATCCAAGTGGAAAAAGGCTTATAATATTTCGGGATTCCTTTGCTTCAAGCATAACACCTTTGCTTTGCGAAGCCTACAGCGAAATTACTCTTGTAGATTTGCGTTATATCAGCAGCGGTATGCTTGCTGATTACGTGGTTTTTGAAAACGCCGATGTGCTGTTTATGTATAGCACAATGCTTTTAAACGATTCGCTTTCTATGAAATAACAAAAACGGCACCGCTTTTTGTAAGCGGTGCCGTAACTTTTATATTTGATTATTCAACGCCTAAAAGCTTCTTTGCAGAGGTTTTAAGGCTTTCCATAATTTCTAAGGTGTTTTCCTTTGAAGTACCTACAGAAGTGAGGTAAAGCTTAATCTTAGGCTCGGTGCCACTGGGTCTTACGATTACAGCGTTACCGCCTTCAAGTGTATAGGAAAGAACATTTGACTTAGGAAGGTCAATTTCCTTGGTCTCGTTCGTCTCGATGTTACAGGTTTTGCTTAAAAGA
>JAUNEH010000002.1:58887-66327 GCA_030525665.1 Ruminococcus sp. | reverse complement strand
CCTGGCCCCCGCCGACATTCAGGAGGGCAAGGAGACTCAAATCAACTTCCAGCTTATCCCCAACCAGGATGGGCAGGTCTTCTTCCCCGCCTTCACTGGCTGGGAGGAGCTGCGCAAGCTGTGCGGCCCCAAAAATCAGCAGACCCTGCACCTTGGTGAAAGCGAAGTCAAAGAGCTTAAAGGTAAAAGAGTTCTTATTTTAGACGATGTTATTTCTACAGGCGAGAGCTTAAAGGCGTTGGAAGAGCTTGCTGAGAAGGCGGGTGCCAACGTGGTTGGCAAAGCCGCAGTACTTGCAGAGGGCGATGCCGCAGAGCGTGATGACATTATATTCTTAGAAAAGCTTCCTTTATTCTTTAAATAAGAAGGATTGATTAAAATGAAAAGACCGTTAGCACTTATAGGCTTAACCTTAATGCTTGTGCTGACGGTCTGTTTTTATGCGGATTTTACGATTGTTCAGTGGCTGAGTGTGTTTTCTTTGGTTGGGCTTTTGGTGTCTGTAGCAGTTAAAAAGCTTCGGAAAACAGTTTCACTTCCGGCGTTTTTTGCGGTTTCTATTGTTGCTGTACTTGTGTTTACCTCGTATTCACAGCTTTACGTAAAACCCATACAGCAAAAGTACAGCGGAGTAAAAGCTCTGGTTAACGCAACAGTTGCAGAAGAGCCTCAACAGGCAGGGGGCAGTTATTATTACACCCTTAAAACCAACAGCATAGACGGTAAAGAGGTGAAGCTTAAGTTAAGCCTTTTTTCAAATTCTCCCATTAATTGTGATGTAGGCGACATCCTTACCTTTACATCTGAGCTTGCAAGCACCGACTACGGTATATACCTTTCCGACAAGGTGTATCTGCGTGCGTTTACGTATGACGGGGCAGAGGTTACAAAAGCAGACGTAAGACCCTTGTATTATTACATAGTAAGCCTTCGTCAAAGTATTCGCACTGCTTTGTATGCTCAGCTTGATTATGACACCGCCGCTTTTGCAACTGCTGTGCTTTTAGGTGACGATGCCGGATTTACGGAAGAAACAGCCGAAAGCTTAAGGCGTGCAGGTCTAACGCATATTGTGGTGGTGTCGGGCTTGCACCTTGCAATCCTTACTATGATTTATACCAAAATTTTCGGAGGACTTATAAAAAACAAGTTTGTAAATGCGGCTTGCACTGTTTTGCTAATACTGTTTTTTCTATGCCTGACAGGCTTTGGAAAATCCTCAATTCGTGCGGCTATTATGCTTTTTGTGCTGATTTCGGCAAGACTTTTTAACCGCGAGGGAGACTCTCTTAACTCATTAGGTCTGGCGGCAATTTTACTGTGCACCTTTAACCCTTACGTTGTTGGTGACGTTGGCGTGTTGCTATCCTTTTCGGCTACCTTTGGAATAGTTGTTTTCAGCACACCCTTGGAAAGTTTTCTGACTAAAAGGCTGTCGCCTTTAGATAACAGCAATCATAAGCTGATAAACAGAAGTTTTAGGTTTACTTCGGCTTTGTTTTCTACGACAGTAACAGCTGTATTTGCCACACTGCCTGTTAATATTATGTTTTTCGGCAAGGTGTCCTTGGTGCAGATTATAAGCAACCTGCTTGTTTTGCCCTTTGTACAGTATTTTATGTTGTTTTCTGCATTCGGAGTTATTTTTTACTATCTGCCTATTCCTTTAGTTGCTGACTTCTTCGCGTTGTTAGCAGAGCTGGTGGGTAAGCTTATACTTGGTATCGCTAAGCTTTTGGCGTCATTTCCTATGGCGTATGTCAAGGCGGATTTTCTCTTTGTGGTGTTTTGGGTATTTGCATCAATAGCTTTGATAGCTTTTGCTTATGCACTTAGTAAAAAGGGTAGAGGACTTAACCTTCTTTGTATTACTATGAGTATTGCTGTTCTTGCTTCGGGTGCGTTAGGCCATATGATAGCTTCGCGAAATCGGCTTACGGTATACATAGCTCCCTCAAAATACGGGCAAGGTGTAATTTTAGCAGGCAAAGACGGAAACGCTGTTTTAAGCGTTCCAGATGATAGCTCTGCTTCAGAAAAATTAACCTCGGTTCTTGATGATATATATACTGAAAATCAGCTTATGATAGTTGACTTTAACAGTAAATCCGCCTGTACTAATTCAGAGATTATACTATCCGAGTTTGACTATGAGCAGGTTTTGATGTATGATAAGAACAGTAACAAGGACTATACCGTAACGCTATGGGATAAGGCGACTTTTGACGTGTTCGAGGTAAATGAAAATGTATATATGTACCTTGTGTCGGCAGATACCTCGATGCTTATTCTTCCGTCTTCGGGCGACGTTTTAGAAATTCCGCAGGACTTGAGAAGTCCTGATGTTCTGGTAACCTCGGGAATTATTGATAATATGGAGCTGTTAAGCTTTACTACCCTTATTACTAACGGCAACAGCTTTAAGCAAAGTGCGGTTTTGGATTTTTACCGTAGCCGCGAAGGCGTAAAGCTTGCGGCAGCGGATACTGTAAATTTTGATATTGAAGGTTAAATTATGGCATATCTTGACGAAAAAAGCCTGACTAAGCATATTGCTTCAAAAAAATATAATAATATATATGTGCTCTTTGGTAACGAAAAATTTCTTATTAAGCATTACACCAATTTGCTTATCAAGAAGGTAGCAGGAGAAATTCCCGACGAGTTTGCATTTCACGAGTTTACCAAGGAGGTAGACCTGCAACATTTAAGTGTAGCCGTAGGTGCGGTGGCTTTTACTGCTCCATGTAACTGTGTTGTGGTTTATGATATGGACGTTAACAAGCTCGACAAAAGCGGATTTGAAGCCTTGCAGACTATTGTTAAGGATGTTCCCGATACAACTGTGCTGATTTTTTCGTATCCAACCTTTGACACTAATGCCAAAACAGGTGATGCGGGAAAAAAGAGCAAATTCAAGCCTTTTTGCGATTTGGTTTCAAAATGCGAGGGCGATGTTTATGAGCTTAATGAGCGTGACGCCGTTGCTTTGGAGCATCAGCTTGCCGCCTGGGCAGATAAAAGAGGCAAAAAATTGAGCCTTCCCACCGCAAGCAAAATCATCTACTACTGCGGCACTAACCTTTCGACTCTTCGCAATGAACTTGATAAGCTTATCGCTTTTACAGGAGACAGGGAAGAAATTACCGTAGATGATGCCGAAAAGGTAGTTGTCAAAAAGCTCGAGGCAAGAATCTTTGACCTTATGGACTACGTAATTCTTGGAAATACCGATAAGGCGTATAGTCTTCTTTATAAGCTTTTTGAGCTTAAAGAGGACCCAAGAACAGTTGTAAGGCTTTTGGGTAATTCGTACGTTGATATTTATCGGGCAAGGGTAGCAAGCGAAAGCGGTGCCGATATGAAGTTGGTTGCCGATTTCTTTAAGTACGGCAATCGTGCATGGGTTTTAGGCAAATCAAAGTCAAAGGCTGAAAGGCTTTCTACAAATGCTATACGCCGCAGTATGGCTGAAATTCTTGACTTAAGTGCAAGGCTTAATACGGTCACCCTCAACGAAGAGGCAGAGGTGGAAAAGCTTATCGCAAAGCTTACCTTAATTGCCAAAGAGGAGCTTATGTATGCTTGAGCTTAAGGAAACCATAATTGTAGAGGGTAAATATGACCTTATAAGGTTAAGGGAGTTTATAGCTTCGCCTATAATTACTACCGATGGCTTTCGTATATTTGCCGACAAGGAAAAGCAGTTTTTAATCCGCGAAATCGCCGCCAAAAACGGCATTGTGCTTATGACCGACCCTGACTCTGCAGGGCAGGTTATACGCTCGTTTTTAAACGGTGTGGCAGATAAAAGCAAAATTAAACAGTGCTATGTACCTCTTGTTAAAGGCGTAGAAAAGCGAAAAAACGCCCCTTCTAAAGAGGGTCTGTTAGGGGTAGAAGGCTTAAGCTCCGATATCCTTGCTGACGCCTTAAGGCGGTGCGGTGCTGAGATTTTAGGCGAAGAAAAACGAGAAAAAAAGCAGGAAATTACAAAGCTTGATTTGTTTGAGCTGGGGCTTTCCGGCAGAGAAAATTCGGCGTATTTACGTAAAAAGCTTTTAGAAAATTTGGGCTTACCTACGTACATTTCAGCTAACGCAATGCTTTGTGCAATAAATTGTTTGTATGAAAAGCAAGAAATTGTTGACAAGCTAAAGGAAATGAGTTATAATTAAATCACAAAAATCAGTAATGATTACTATTTTAAAAAACAAAGGAGATATTATTATGAAAGACCTTAAAGGCACAAAAACAGAAGCTAACCTGATGGCTGCTTTTGCAGGCGAGAGTCAGGCAAGAAACAAGTACACATACTTTGCTTCCAAGGCAAGAAAAGAAGGCTATAATCAGATTGCTGAGCTTTTTGAGCAGACAGCAAACAACGAGAAAGAGCACGCAAAGCTTTGGTTTAAGCACTTAAACGGCATCGGCACAACTGCTGAGAACCTCGAGGCTGCTGCAGACGGCGAGAACTACGAGTGGACAGACATGTATGCAACATTTGCAAAGGAAGCTAAGGAAGAGGGCTTCGATGCTATTGCTGCACAGTTTGAGGCTGTTGCAAAGGTTGAGAAGACTCACGAGGAAAGATACCGCAAGCTCCTTGAAAACGTTCAGAAGGGCGAAGTATTCAAGAAGGGCTCAATCGTTATCTGGGAATGCGGCAACTGCGGTCACATCGTTGTTGGCACAGAAGCTCCCAAGGTATGTCCCGTTTGCTTCCATCCCCAGGCATACTTCATGATTAAGGCTGAGAACTATTAAGAAATGAAATAAATCCTTTACAGGATTTATGAAATATCCTGAGGATATGAAGTATTGTAATACAATATGAAGTACGCTTTGCGTATGGATTTATTTTACTTCATATCAGTTTTAACCGATACTTCATAATATCAGGTGATATTACTTCATATTTTCGAAGAAAATACTTCATTAAAAAACACCGTAGACTTAACTTATAGTCTACGGTGTGATTTTTTAGTGCCTTGATTTCTTGAGTATAATTATCATAGCTGCCAATGAGCCGAAAACTACAATTGCAGATGTAACTATAATTGTTATAAGGAAAGGTAAATTATCTAAATCTTGGTCAAAGCCAAAATTATATAAACTAAAGTGTACATAAAGAATCCAACTACAGAAAATAGCATTTGATGTAAATGAAAATATACTGCTGATTTTTTGTATCAGATGCTTTGCTGAAAGTATGATTATGGGCAGTACATTAACAAGAGAAGTAACAACTGATAATACAAGATAGGGAGGATAACCGTCATTACCGCAAGAGTGTGATAACCCGTAAGCAAAATAAAACATTCCCAGAAGTAAATCACACATAAAGCAATGAACAAGTAACCCTATGCTTATTAAGGCAGTTTTACCTTTAGAAAAGTGATAGCTCATTCTGAAAAATCGCCCATTTTAATTGTCTTTTTCTTCATTTGATTCCAGAGTTTCAACAATTACACTATGGATTCGCTGGTCTTTGACTTTAACAACCTTAATTTCCATGCCGTCACGCTCAAATTTTTCGTTTTTCTTGGGGATTGTGCCTAAGGTTTCAAACACAAATCCGCCTACAGTCAGGCTGTCGCAGTCGATGTCCGAAAGCTTTTTGTCGAAGAGTGCGAGCATATCCTCAAGCTCCATATCGCCGCTGACTTTGTATTTGCCTTCAGCAAGCTTTGTAAAATCCTGCTCGATTTCTTCGTCTTCGTCCCAGATTTCGCCTACAATTTCTTCAAGCAAATCTTCCATTGTAAGTATACCAAGTGTACCGCCGTATTCATCGGTAACAATGGCGATGTGAAGCTTCTTTTTTCTGAAATTTGCCAAGATTGCGGAAAGCTTCTGGGTTCTGAAAATAAACTCAGGCTTAATAATAAGCTTTTTAAGGTCAGGCGTACTGCCTTTGATAATCTCATCCATATAGTCCCAGCTATGTAAAATGCCCACTATATTGTCGACAGTTCCTTTGTAAACGGGAATTCGTGAGTAACGCTGGGTACGGATAATCTCGGTAATTGTGTTTATATCTTCGTCAATATCAATAGCTGTAACGTCAACTCTGGGAGTAAGGATTTCTTCGGCAGTTTTTTCGTCAAAGTCAAGTGCCGAGCGTACCATCTGTGACTCCTGCTCCTCCAAAACGCCTTGCTCCTCGATGCTTTCAACAATAATCTTAAGCTCGTCCTCGGTAACGGTGGAGTCCTCCTGCTTAACTCTGAAAAGCTTAAGGGCAAGATTTTTTAAGGCTGAGAAGAAGAGGATAAACGGTGTAAGTATAACCATCATTACCTTAAGGCTTCTTGCAACAGCCATTGATATAGAGTCGCTTTTCTCTTTGCCAAGGCATTTTGGAATAACCTCGCCGAAGGTAAGCACCAAAAGGGTAGTTGCACCTGTAGAAATTGCGGCACCGTAATCACCGAAAAGCTCAAGGCAGACAACCGTTGCAAGAGAAGAGCAACCGAGGTTTACAATGTTATTCAAAATAAGAATAGCTGTCAGTGCCTTGTCGTAATTATTGATTATGTAAAGTGCAGTTTTAGCTTTTTTGCTTCCTGCGTCGGCGAATTTTTTAAGTCTTATGTTATTTGCACAGGAAAAGGCAGTTTCAATACACGAGCAAAAAGCAGAAAGAGCAATTAAAACAACGATAATTACTAAATAAATACTAATGTTCAAATTCATAACACCTCTACGATATATTAACATAAAAATATAAAACAATATTGTAATAAAGAAATATAATTAAAAACTTGAAGAAATATACCTGATTTGGTATAATGAATAATATATATACATTAATAGGCTTTTTATAGGGAATACTACCCCAGAGGTGTATTTTTTATGAGCAAAGCAACTAATAATAATGTTAACAGCGAGGATGATTCTTTCATCCGCAATCCCGCCGAAAATGAGGGCACAGACGTGGAAAATTCGCCTGTAAGCGAAACCACCACAGAGCAGATAAACGAGACGGGTTCGGTGCTTGTTAACCGAAACGGTGTTATAATTCATTGCCTTACCATTGTAGGTCAGATTGAAGGTCACTATATTTTGCCCCCAAGTAACAAAGCCACCAAGTACGAGCATGTAATTCCTCAGCTTGTAGCGGTGGATGAGGACGACAGAATAAGCGGACTTTTAATTCTTCTTAATACCTGCGGTGGCGACGTAGAGGCAGGTCTTGCTATTGCTGAGGTTATTTCGGGAATGAAAAAGCCGGTGGTTTCAATTGTACTTGGCGGCGGTCACTCTATAGGTATTCCTTTGGCAGTGGCGTCTAAGAAAAGCTTTATCGCCAAAAGTGCGTCTATGACAGTGCATCCTGTACGCACTACAGGGCTTACCGTGGGGGCTCCCCAGACCTTTGAATATTTCAGAAAAATGCAGGACAGAATTACTACCTTTGTGTCGGATAATTCCAAT
>JAUNEH010000002.1:48760-58877 GCA_030525665.1 Ruminococcus sp. | reverse complement strand
GAAGGGCAGGTACAATGAGCTTGTGCTTAATACAGGTGAGCTTGTACTTGATATCGGCACAATCTTAGAGGGGCAGGAAGCCGTTGACGAAGGACTTATAGACTCGGTAGGTACCCTTACCGATGCTATGAACGCCCTTTATGAAATGATAGAAAACCCTTGAAATAAGTATGCATCTCGTCCCCCTTATCTTAAAGGGGGATGTCAATGCGTAAGTATTGACGGGGGATAAACATATAAATATTACATACGGAGGTATAATTATGATTGATTACATACTTGCCGCATTGCAGGGTGTTGTACAGGGATTAACCGAGTTTTTGCCTGTCAGCAGCAGCGGTCACCTTAACATTTTTCAGCATTTTACAGGCCTTTCGGGTGAGAGCAACCTGTTTTTCAACGTAATGCTGCACCTCGGTACCTTGGTTGCCGTATGTGCTTTTTATTACAAACTTATTTTCCGTCTTATAAAAGCGGCAGGCTCTTTGATTAAGAAAATTTTTACAGGCAAGTTTTCTTTCAAAAACCTTTCGAATGACGAAAATCTGCTTGTGATGCTTGTTGTCGGACTTCTTCCGTTGTTCCTTTTGTTTGTGCCTATAGGAAACGATATGAAGGTTAAGGATTTAGCTGATATTTTAACAGGCGATAAAAGCTATTTTATAGTAACGGGTATTTCTCTTTTGCTTACCTCTGTTCTTCTTTTTACCGGCGGCAGAATCAACCGCAAAAACGAAGAGCTTCAGAAAATGGGAAAAACCAAGCTTAAAAGCCGCTATAAGGTTTTAGATGCACTTACTGTAGGCGTAGTACAGTGCGTAGCCGCTGTTTTACCCGGTCTTTCTCGTTCGGGTTCGACTCTTGCCGCAGGTCAGGCAAGAAGTATAAAGAAGCAGGATGCCCTTGACTTTACCTTTGTTCTTGCAATTCCGTCTATCCTTGCCGCCGCCGCATTAGAGCTTTTAGATGCAATAAAAGTACCCGAGGGTATTTCTGTAGATATTGGCCCTGTGCTTGTGGGCATGGCGGTTTCGGCAATTGTAGGTTACTTTTCTATTGCACTTTTCAAGTGGCTTTTAAAAACAGACCGTACCTACATATTTGTTATTTACACAGCTATTGCAGGTGTGGCTGTAATTGCAGTCAGCATTTATGAAATGGTAACCGCATCTACTGTTTGCTTTACATTCACATAATTTAAAATAAAGGATGTTTAACATTGGCTTACACTAAGAAAAAAACCTCTTCGTCAAAAAGAGGCAGACCTTCTAAAAACAGCAAAGCTAAAAATACAGCTTACGCAAAGTCAAGGCTTAACCCGCAGATAAAGGCAATACTTATGCTTGCCTCTGCCATAGTTTTGTTGGTACTGGCACTTTTTAAGGGCGAGCACTTTTGGAACTGGCTTCACTCTGTGATGTTTGGTATTTTCGGCTTTTGCTCATATTTATTGCCTGTGGCACTGGGTTACTTTGCCATTATGACTGCTAAGGAAAAGCAAGTTAACCGCCTTGGTGCAAAAATCGCCTTGGTTACGCTTACTGTACTTTTGGTAAGCTCGCTTTTCTATCTTTTCGGCTCAGGCGAGCTAAAGGACATAAATCTTTTTAAATCTATTGGCAAAACCTACGTTTATTCAAGCGAGAACGTGTTCTCGGGCGGCGTTATCAGCTGTATATTAGGCTACACACTTACCGCCTTAATCGGCGATAATTTCGTGCCTAAGCTTTTGGTTATTGTTGCACTTATTGCGGTAATTATGATACTTACGGGTATCTCGCTTATCGATATTGAAAATGTAGCTAAAAAGCAGATGATAGCTTTAAGAGAGCGTAAAAGACGTTACGACGAAGAACACCGCCAGCGTGAGGAAGAGGCAGACAGAGATTTTTCTGACGTTAATCGCGATGATGCACGTATTGATATTCCCATTGACGGCAGAAAGAAGAAAAAGCGTCACGCTACTCCCGATGTTGCCGCTGATGAAGAGGTCGCACCGCCCCTTGACAGCAGTGCATCCGATAAGCTTATTAACTCGGTAAGAATTGCAAACGGCGATTATATTGACGATACAGGCGTGTATCAGGCATCTGAGATTGCAAAGCAGATTTCTGATTATAAAAATAACCCTGTAACTGAGCAGGGTGCAAAGCAGGCAAATCCCGAAACAGTAGTAGTTGACCCCAAGGCGTCGGTTGATATTGACATAGAGGAAGAGCAAAAAGCTTTTGAAGCAGAGGTTAAGGCTGAGGCTAAGCCCAGTGCCGCTTATACATATCCCTCTGTAAGGCTTTTACGCCAGCGTTTTGACAGTAATGACGGTGACGCTATGCGTGAGCTTCAGAATAATGCCACAAAGCTTGTGGATACTTTGAAGTCCTTTGGCGTTGCCGCTTCTATTACCAATATCTGCCGAGGTCCCTCAGTAACCCGTTACGAGCTTAAGCCTGCCGCAGGTGTTAAGATTAACAAAATTACAAACCTTGCCGACGATATTGCCCTTAACCTTGCAGCTGATAAGGTAAGAATCGAGGCTCCTATCCCCGGCAAGGCGGCTGTGGGTATCGAGGTGCCCAATAAATTTACAAGCGTTGTTACTATGCGTGAGCTTATCGATTCCGACGAGTTTAAACGTGCCGAAAGTAAGCTTACCTGTGTATTGGGTAAAGATATCTCGGGTGAGATTGTTTCTACTGATCTTGCTAAAATGCCTCATCTGCTTATTGCAGGTACAACAGGCTCAGGTAAGTCTGTTTGCGTTAACTCAATTCTGATGAGTATTCTATTTAAGGCAACACCCGATCAGGTTAAGTTTGTGCTCATTGACCCTAAAATGGTTGAGTTTTCAAAGTACAAGGGCTTGCCTCACTTGCTTGTCCCCGTAGTTTCGGACGCCAAAAAAGCGGCAGGTGCACTTAACTGGGCGGTTACCGAAATGATGCAGAGATACCGCCTTTTCTCAGAATATGATTGTAAGGAAATTCATTCTTTTAATAGACTTGTAGATGCAAACCTTAAGTTTATCGAGGAAAACTCAACAGATGAGCAGGAGGTTTGTATGGAAGTATCGGGGCTTCCTGTTCCTAAGGAAAAGCTTCCTCAGATTGTTATTGCAATTGACGAGCTTGCCGACCTTATGATGGCGGCACCCAAGGAAGTAGAGGATGCAATCTGCCGACTTGCCCAGATGGCACGTGCCGCAGGTATGCACCTTGTTATTGCTACCCAGCGTCCCTCTGTTAACGTTATTACAGGCGTTATCAAGGCAAACATCCCTTCTCGAATTGCCCTTAAGGTTAGCTCACAGGTTGACTCCAGAACAATCCTCGATTTTGGCGGTGCCGAAAACCTTATCGGCAGGGGTGATATGCTATTTGCTCCTGTAGGTGTTTCTAAGCCAATACGTGTTCAGGGTTGTTATGCAACCGACGAAGAAATTGAGGGAGTTACCGACTTTATTAAAAATCAGAACAAGGCTCAGTATAACGAAGATATTGAAGAGCAGATTCGCCGTATTACTGCCGAAGACCTTGACTCCAAGGGCAAAGGCGGCAATGACGAAGAGGGTGAACTGCAGGTTGATGCTAAAATGGAAGAGGCAATTAAGTGTGTTATTGATGCCGGACAAGCCTCTACATCTCTTTTACAGCGTCGCTTAAAGGTAGGTTACGCCCGCGCAGGACGTATGATTGACGATATGGAGCAAATGGGAATTGTTGGCCCCCATCAGGGTGCAAAGCCCCGAGATGTGCTTATAACATATCAGGATTGGTTGGAGCGTACCAACCGAATTGACAACTAAGGAATTTTTAGTATGGCTTTTCTTCCTATTACAATTGAAGAAGTTAAAGAAAGAGGCTGGGACTATGTGGATTTCGTTCTTGTTACAGGCGACTCCTACGTAGACCACCCTGCCTTTGGTACGGCTATTATCTCCCGAGTTTTAGAGGCAGAAGGCTTTAAGGTAGCAATTTTGCCTCAGCCTGACTTCAGAAGTGATAAGGACTTTCTGCAGTTTGGTAAGCCTCGCTTAGGTTTTATGGTCAACTCCGGCAATATTGACAGCATGGTGGCTCATTATACCGTCAATAAACGCCCCAGAAGTGACGATGCTTACACCGCAGGCGGCAGAGCAGGAAAACGACCCGACAGAGCTTTGACGGTTTACTCTAACATTATCCGCAGGCTTTTTCCCGATTCTGTAATTATTATCGGCGGTCTTGAAGCATCCCTTCGCCGATTTGCCCATTATGATTATTGGGCTGATAAGGTTATGCCCTCAGTGCTTTTTGACTCAAAGGCTGACTACCTTACCTACGGAATGGGTGAAAATCAGACTCGCCAGATTGCACATGCACTTAATGAAGGCAGAAGCCTTGAGGATATCAAGGGCATCTGTTATGCGGTTAAAACCAAGGATTATACGCCTCAGCCTGCTGTGGATTTGCCAAGCTTTGAAAGGGTAAAGGAGTCCAAAAAGGACTACGCCATAGCCGCCAGAAAAGAGCTTGAGCAAAACGATGCCTTTTCTTCACGCAGGTGTATTCAGCGTCACGGCGACAATATACTTATCTGCAATCCTCCTATGGAACCTCTTACCACAGAGGAGCTTGACGCAGTCTATGCACTGCCTTATGAGCGTACATATCATCCGTCTTACGAAGCACTTGGCGGTGTGCCGGGTATTGAAGAGGTTGAGTTTTCCATAACTCACAACCGTGGTTGCTTCGGTGCCTGTAATTTCTGTGCACTGGCATTTCATCAGGGCAGAACCGTAACAGTAAGAAGTCACGAATCAGTTTTAAAAGAGGCTGAGGACTTTAAAAATTACAAGAACTTCAAGGGATATATAAGCGACGTAGGCGGTCCTACCGCAAATTTTCGCCGTCCTTCCTGCCAAAAGCAGCTTGAACACGGTGTTTGCAAAAACAAAAGATGTTTAGCTCCCACACCTTGCAAAAACCTTGACGTAGACCATTCTGATTATCTTGACCTATTACGAAAGCTAAGAAAGCTCCCTCACGTTAAAAAGGTGTTTATACGCTCAGGTGTCCGTTTTGACTATTTAATGGAGGACAGGGACAAGGAGTTTTTTACAGAGCTTGTAGAGCACCACGTAAGCGGTCAGCTCCGCACTGCTCCTGAGCATTGCTCAAACATTGTCCTTGACAAAATGGGCAAGCCTCACATTGAGGTTTACAAAAAATTCTGCGACGAGTTTTACCGCATTACACGAAAAATCGGTAAAGAGCAATACGTTGTGCCTTATCTTATGAGCTCTCACCCCGGATGCAGTGTTAAAGAAGCGGTGGAGCTTGCGGTATTTCTTAAGAAAGAAAAGATTCGCCCCGACCAGGTGCAGGATTTTTACCCAACACCGGGTACAATCTCAACAGCAATGTTCTACACTGGCCTTGACCCCTATACTTTAGAGGAAGTGTACGTTGCAAAGAGTGACAAGGAAAAACGTATTCAGCGTGCGTTGATGCAGTATTACCGACCTGAGAATAAGGCTCTTATTATCGAAGGTCTAAAAATGGCTGGCAGAACCGATTTGATAGGTAACACCGCAAATTGTCTTGTTAAGGGTGCACCGCCTGTTGTAAAAAAGAAAAATACGACAAATAAAGGCAAGAATAAGACTAAAAAACCTCAAAAAAGAGGTAACAGACGATAAAATACTTGACCTATGTCGAGTTTCATTTTATACTATAGAATATAATTTTTTATAAGGAATTGATACCAATGACAGTTTTTGAAGAACTCAAAGCCCGCGGCATTGTTGCCCAGTGCACAAACGAGGAAGAAATCGTTAAACAGCTTAACGAAGGTCCCGTGCATTTTTACGTAGGTTTTGACCCCACAGCAGACTCTTTACATATCGGCCACTTTATTCCGATTATTATGATGGCTCACCTTCAGCGTGCAGGCCATGTTCCCATTGCACTTTTCGGCGGTGGTACAGGCGTTGTAGGCGACCCTTCCGGCAAAAGCGATATGCGTAAAATGCTTACAATGGAAGATATCAACCATAATGTAGAGTGCTTTAAGAAGCAGATGTCTAACCTCATTGATTTTTCTGACGGCAAGGCTCTTATTGTTAACAATGCCGACTGGCTCTTAGACCTTAACTACATCCAGTTCATCAAGAAGGTTGGCGTTCACTTTACAATTTCCAAGATGCTTGCGGCCGAATGCTACAAGCAGAGAATGGAAAGAGGTCTTACATTTTTCGAACTCAATTACATGCTTATGCAGAGCTACGACTTCTATGTGCTTAATCAGAAGTACGGCTGTAAGCTTGAGCTTGGCGGTGACGACCAGTGGAGCAATATGATAGGCGGTGTTGAGCTTATCAGACGTATTGCTGCCAAGGAGTTTGAGGAAAATGGCACACCTATTCCCGAAAATACCAAGGCTAATGCCTTTACATGTACTTTGCTTACAAATCACGAAGGCAAGAAGATGGGAAAAACCGAAAAGGGTGCTTTATGGCTTGACCCCAACAAGACCAGCCCCTACGAGTTTTACCAGTACTGGAGAAACGTTGACGATGCCGACGTTATCCGTTGCATGAAGATTTTAACCTTCTTACCTCTTGATTATATCAACGAGATTGCACAGTGGGAGGGCAGTGAAATCAATAAGGCTAAGGAAATCTTAGCTTTTGAGGTTACAAAGCTTATCCACGGCGAAGAAGAAGCTGCAAAGGCTCAGGAAACTGCACGTGCACTTTTCTCAGGTGCTGTAAGCACAGAGAATATGCCTTCTACAGAAATTCCTGCTGATGATTTTACCGACGGTGCAATCGGCATTATGGATTTGATGGTTAAGTGTAACTTAGCAGCATCCAAGGGCGAAGCAAGACGTTTAATTCAGCAGGGCGGCGTAAGTGCAAAGGATGAAAAGGTAAATGATGTATTTAGGTCCTTTACTGCAGATGACTTTACAGACGGTTACATCGTAATTAAAAAGGGCAAAAAGGTTTTCCACAAAGCCGTTTTGAAATAATTTAATATTTATTGAAAGGGTGTTCTAAGTGAAAAAGTTTTTCGAAGAATTCAAAGCCTTTATTTCTAAGGGCAGCGTAATCGACATGGCAGTCGGTGTTGTAATCGGTGCCGCTTTTCAGGGTATTATCAAGTCACTTGTTGACGACGTAATTATGCCTTTTATTTCCCTTATTACAGGCGGTGTGGATTTTTCAAGCTGGTATGTTGTGCTTGGCGAAATCCCCGAGGGCGTAGAGAATAACTTAACTGCTCTTAAAGAAGCAGGCGTGGCTACTTTCTGCTATGGTAACTTTATCTCTGCGGTTATTTACTTCCTTATTTTAGCATTTGTTGTGTTCTTGCTTGTTAAGGCTATTGCAGGCGTTAAGGGTCTTGTTCCCAAGAAAGAGGCTCCCAAAGCAGAGCCCACTACAAAGAAGTGCCCCTACTGCCTTAGCGAAATCGACATCAAGGCAACTCGTTGCCCCCATTGTACATCTGAAATTAAAGACTAATTTAACCCTACATAAAAACCTCTGTTCTTAAGAAAGAACAGAGGTTTTAACTTTTTAGAAAAAATTTTAATTTGTACCGTGAGTTTTTCGCATATATTACGTCTAATAGGTGAAAGGGTAAAACCTAAATACAAAAAGGAGGCGTTATTATGACATTCAAAAGGATTTTTGCGTTCACACTGGTACTGCTTATTATTGTAGGCTCAGCACTTTCAGCAAGTGCCTTATCTCCGCCATACTCAGCAAACTTTGAAAATGAGGCTGATATGCTTACTGCATTATCTGATTATGCTGAGGAGTATCCTTATTACGATGGCTTCAACTTTAAGAGCGATATTCCTAAAAGCTACCACCAAGAATATCGTCAGGTGCTTTCAGTTGATATCGACGTCAAATCTTCAGTTCCCGTGCACTTTAGCTTTGCTGAGTCACATTATGGTCAGGGTGTTGATTACACCTTTACATCCTTTGACTATGAAAACAGCTACCCCGGGGTATTAAGAGCATTTGTTTACTATGGCTATAATACTGATGAGGTGTTAGCTCAGCTTGAAACTGCCAAAGTCAAGGAAGGGGTTTCAACCTTCGACGAGGGAACAATAGACGAGACACCTTACGTTATTTGCAAGTCGTATGAGGACTGTGACCCTCCGCAAATTGATTATTACATTGCTATGAATGAGTATTTGATTCATATAATCTCATTAGACCCTGATATTGAGGACTTGCTCAGCAAGGTTAAGACTAATTATACCGACGTGTTCATTCCTGTAAAGATTAAAGACAATGCCGATTGGTTTGACAAAACCATAGAGAAAGGTTATGTTATTGGTGACGTAAATTCTGACGGTGAGCTTAATATCAAGGATGCCACGGCACTCCAGAAATACTGTGCTAAGCTGAGCAAGGTGGATAAACTTGTAGCAGACTTTAACGGTGACTTGAACATAAACGTTAAAGATGCAACGGATATTCAGAAGAAACTGGCAGGCTTAGATTACACCTGCCGTAGAGAAAAGTATCCTGTTACATTTGATTATAAAAATGTAACGGACTTGAAGCTTATTGAGGCTACTATGGACAATTCAGGACCTCTCGCCTCGGACGCGTTGATTCAAAATTACGATACCCCCGATATAAAAAGTTATACTACTGTAATTGACAACGTAGGGGAGTTTGAGGCATTTTTTGGCAAAACACTTGATAAATATGACGAAAAGTTTTTCGAAAAGAATTCGTTAGTGTACCTTTACAGATGGTTTATCACCAGTTCTATAAAATATGTCCCCGACGGATTGGCTTATGCTGACGGAGTGCTTTATATCAGCGCTTTTTCGGGCAATCCCGACGGTGATTTGGTGGAATGTGCTTTTGGTAATTACAATATTTTCATTGAAGTGAATAAGGCAGATATAGAAGGTATTAAGGGCGTTGTTGTATCTGAATATACCATGGCATACGACGATTAATAATAAAGGCGGCTCCTGAGGGAGTCGCCTTAAATTTTGTGTGTTTACTTGTTTTCTGCAAGCTTTGTCATAGCCTCGAAAAATTCGGGGAAGTCTTTCTTAAGCCTTGCAATTTTTCCGTCTTTGGTAATAAAGCAATGCTCGCTTGCAGCTTCAATGCAAACTGTGCCGTCTGCCTTTTTCATAATATAATTAAAGCGGATTTTAGCGGCCTTTACTTCCTCCACAGATACAAAAATTTCAATAATGTCGGGGTAGGTAGTGGTGTTTCTGTACTTGCATTCTATTGATACAACAGGGGAGATTATGCCCATTTCCTCAAGCTTGGCGTAGTCAAAGCCGTGGCTTATAAGAAAGTCTGTTCGTGCTTCTTCCATAAAGCGGATGTAGTTGGAATGGTGGGTAACACCCATTTTGTCGGTTTCGTAGTATTTGATTTTGTGCTTGTAAGAGTACATTTTAACATCTCCTTATGGAAAATATTATATTATATAAAGTGAAAAATAGCAATAAATAACATCAGCCCTCCATATAAAATGGAAGGCTGAATTTTTTATCACTTATAGTATTTTACTGCGGACTCAAACATCTTGATGTCGTAGTTACCCTCTACGTTCTTGTAGAGGAATTCGCCCTTTCTTTCAGAGTGACCCATTTTACCGAATACTCTGCCGTCGGGAGAGGTGATACCCTCGATAGCATACATAGAATCGTTGGGGTTAAACTGAACGTCACTTGTGGGATTACCCATAAGGTCAACATACTGAGTAGCAATCTGGCCGTTCTCGGCAAGCTTCATAATAAGCTCGTCGCTTGCAATAAAGCGACCCTCACCGTGTGAAATAGGAACATTTACAATGTCGCCAACTTCCATACCGCTGAGCCAAGGAGATTTGTTAGAAGCAATTCGTGTTCTTACAATCTTACTCTGGTGTCTTGCGATGGTGTTAAAGCCCAGTGTGGGGCAGGTGTCGTCAGTATCAATAATCTTACCAAAGGGTACTAAACCAAGCTTAATAAGTGCCTGGAAGCCGTTGCAGATACCGCACATCAAGCCGTCACGATTGTCGAGAAGGTCAGTAACCGCCTCTTTAACAGCAGCATTTCTAAAGAATGCTGTAATAAACTTAGCAGAACCGTC
>JAUNEH010000002.1:46506-48750 GCA_030525665.1 Ruminococcus sp. | reverse complement strand
GGAGCCATCGGGTTCATCGCCGCCGGAGAAACCGCCGGGAATGAAAATCATCTGAGCATCTTTAACTTTATTTGCAAAGTAGTCAACGCTTTCGGCAATTGCGTTGGCTGTAAGATTCTTGATAACGATAATCTCTGCCTCAGCACCTGCGTCCATCATAGCCTTTGCACTGTCATATTCGCAGTTTGTTCCGGGGAATGCAGGGATGATTACTTTGGGCTTGGCTACCTTAATAGCAGGAGCTAATTTAATGTCGGACTTATATTCAAATGCGGGGATGTCCTTTTTCTCGTGCTTGATGTTGCAGGAGTAAACGGACTCAAGCTTGTCTTCATAAAGCTTGTCAATTTCAGCAGTAGCAACAGTTTCAGCACCCTTTGTAAATGCACCGTCGTCTGTTACAAAGCCGATAACCTCGCCAAAGTCTGCGTCTGCGTCAACCTCTAAGAGGAAGGAAGCGTAGTCATAGCCGAAGATAGCGTCATTTGAAAGAGTATCCTCAAACTTAAAGCCGAAGGAGTTACCCATAGCCATCTTCATAACCGCCTCAGCAATACCGCCCATAGTGGGAGTGTAAGCAGAGTAAACCTTGCCGCTTCTCATAAGCTCTGTAACCTTATTGATGACAGAAAAGAGAGAATCAGTCTTGGGAAGGTGGTTTTCGTCAAGCTCTGCAGCAATACGAACAACCTTGTTGCCTGCCTTCTTGAACTCGGGAGAGATAACATCCTTAGAGTCAGCAGTTGTAACAGCGAAGGAAACCAGTGTGGGGGGGACATCTAAATCCTCGAAGGTACCACTCATAGAGTCCTTGCCGCCAATGGAGCCTATACCCAGCTCAAGCTGTGCCTCAAATGCACCTAAAAGGGAAGCCAAAGGTTTGCCCCAACGCTTGCCATCTTTACCGGGACGCTCGAAGTACTCTTGGAATGTAAGGTAAACATCAGTAATATCAGCACCGCTTGCAATAAGCTTGCAAACAGACTCAACTACTGCAAGGTAAGCACCGTGGTAGGGGCTCTTCTCAGCAATAAAGGGATTGTAACCCCAGCTCATAAGTGAGCAGGTGTTTGTGTGCTTTTTCTCAACGGGAATCTTGTGAGCCATAGCCTGAATGGGAGTAGTCTGATTTTTACCGCCAAAGGGCATAAGCACTGTGCCTGCACCAATGGTAGAGTCAAATCTTTCGGAAAGACCACGGCGAGAGCAGATGTTAAGGTCGTCTGCTGTCTTCTTCATATTATCTGCAAATGTACCCTCAATGTTCTTTTTGTAGCACTCAGGGGATGCAGGTGTAATGTCAATGTGCTTCTCAGCACCGTTGGAATTTAAGAAATCACGGCTGATGTTAACAATATCCTTGCCGTTCCAGTTCATAACAAGTCTGGGCTCAGCAGTAACCTCAGCAACAACAGTTGCGTTAAGGTTCTCGCTTGCAGCAAGCTTCAGGAAACCTTCAACGTCCTTAGGCTCAACTACAACTGCCATTCTCTCCTGAGATTCACTTATAGCAAGCTCTGTGCCGTCAAGACCGTCATACTTTTTGGGAACAGCGTTGAGGTTAATTTTAAGGCCGTCTGCAAGCTCACCAATAGCAACAGAAACACCGCCTGCACCAAAGTCATTGCAACGCTTGATCATACGGCAAGCATCATAATTTCTGAAAAGACGCTGAAGCTTTCTTTCTTCAGGAGCATTACCCTTCTGAACCTCTGCACCGCAGGTCTCGAGAGAATCCATTGTATGAGACTTGGAAGAACCTGTAGCACCGCCGCAACCATCTCTGCCTGTAGCACCGCCGAGTAAGATAACAACGTCGCCTGCCTCAGGACGTTCACGTCTTACGTTTTCCTGAGGAGCAGCAGCAACAACAGCACCGATTTCCATTCTCTTTGCGGCATAGCCGTCGTGATAAAGCTCGTCAACCATACCGGTTGCAAGACCAATCTGGTTGCCGTAAGAAGAATAACCTGCAGCAGCAGTTGTAACAATCTTTCTCTGGGGAAGTTTGCCCTTGATGGTTTCGCTAACGGGCTTTAAGGGGTTGGCACCGCCTGTAACACGCATAGCACCGTAAACATAGCTTCTGCCTGAGAGAGGGTCACGAATAGCACCGCCGATACATGTAGCGGCACCGCCGAAAGGCTCGATTTCTGTGGGGTGGTTGTGGGTTTCGTTTTTAAAGAGTAAGAGCCAAGGCTCCTTCTTGCCGTCAATTTCAACGTCAATCTTAACTGTGCAAGC
>JAUNEH010000002.1:38509-46484 GCA_030525665.1 Ruminococcus sp. | reverse complement strand
TTCCTCAGACTCGTCAAGCTTTTCGAGCTTGCCTGTAGCCTTTAAGTATCGTGCGGCAACAGTTGCAAGGTCCATAAGACATACGGGCTTGTGAGTACGGCCGAGCTCCTCGCGAGTTTTCATATATCTGTCGTAAGCTTTCTGTAAGAGTGCATCCTCGAAGCTTACATTGTCGATATTTGTAAGGAATGTGGTATGACGGCAGTGGTCAGACCAGTATGTATCAATCATTCTGATTTCGGTGATAGTGGGGTCTCTGTCCTCGCTCTTAAAATATGCCTGACAGAATGCGATATCGTCGTTGTCCATAGCAAGGGCATACTTCTTTACAAAGTCTGCAAGTCCCTGTTCGTCTAAATTAATGAAGCCATCTAAGGTTTCAACAGTTGTGGGAATGTCGTAAACAGTTGCAAGTGTTTCGGGCATTTCCATTGTTGCTTCTCTTGACTCAACGGGGTTGATTACGTGCTTTTTAATAGCATTAATCTCATCTTCGGTTGCGTCACCGCTAATAAGGTAAACCTTGGCGGCTTTAACTGTAGGACGCTCTTTCTGAGAGATAATCTGAATACACTGTGCGGCAGAGTCGGCTCTCTGGTCGAACTGACCGGGTAAAAACTCTACTGCAAAGGCTGTGTAGCCGTTTGTGTCTACGTTATTATAAGTATCGTCAAGCTGAGGCTCAGAGAATACAGTTTTTACAGAGTAATCGAAAAGGTCTTTTTCGATATTTTCAACGTCATAGCGATTAATTACTCTGATATCCTTAACACTCTTAATGCCTAAAAGCTCGTTAACCTCGTGAAGCAGGTCACGGGATTCGTTTCTGAAAGCCTGCTTTTTTTCAACATAAATTCGATAAACCATTAGTCATTCCCTTTCTGTGCCTGTAATGCTCTTTTACCGATGTCTTTGCGGTAGAATGCGTTATCAAAATGTACCTTGCTTACCTTTTCGTATGCATTGTTAATTGCACAGCTCAGGCAGTTGCCAAGAGCTGTAACGCCCAACACCCTGCCACCGCCTGTAAGGAGCTTGCCGTCCTCAAGTTTTGCACCGGCTACGAATACGTCCTTCATGACATCGCCCTCAGCAGTAATCTCAAAGCCTGTTTCATAACTCTGAGGATAGCCATTTGAAGCCATAACTACGCAAGCGGCACTGTCTGATGAAAATTCAACATCAACATCTGAAAGAGTTGAGTTAGTAACAGCCTGCATAATGGTGAGCAGGTCTGTTTTTAAGAGTGGTAAAACAACCTGAGTTTCGGGGTCACCGAAGCGGCAGTTGAATTCAATTACCTTGGGGCCTGTGGGTGTAAGCATAAGACCGAAGTAAAGGCAACCCTTAAAGGTTCTGCCTTCGGCGTTCATTGCGTTAATTGTAGGAACAAAGATTTCTTCCATACATCTTTCTGCAATGCTCTTGGTGTAGTAGGGGTTAGGAGCAACTGTGCCCATGCCGCCTGTGTTAAGACCTTTGTCGCCATCTAACGCACGTTTGTGGTCCATTGAAGAAATCATAGGTACCACTACCTTGCCGTCTGTAAATGAAAGAACAGAAACCTCGGGACCTGTAAGAAATTCTTCAATAACAATCTGGTCACCTGACTTGCCGAAAACCTTGTTTTCCATCATATCCTTAACGGCTTTTTTTGCGTCTTCTCTTGTTTCGGCGATAATTACACCTTTGCCAAGAGCAAGTCCGTCAGCCTTTATAACTGTGGGGATAGGTGCAGTTTCAAGATAATTAAGTGCTTCGTTCATATCTGTGAATACTTCGTACTCGGCAGTAGGAATACCGTACTTTTTGCAAAGGTTCTTTGAGAAAACCTTGCTTCCTTCAATAATAGCAGCCTTTGCCTCAGGACCAAAGCAGGGGATACCAAGCTCTGTGAGCCTGTCAACACAGCCAAGCACCAACGGGTCATCGGGAGCAACTACTGCGTAGTCGATATTGTTTGCTTTTGCAAATTCACAGATGCCGTCAAGGTCGGTAGCCTTAATAGCAACACACTCTGCGTCAGCGGCAATACCGCCGTTGCCGGGAAGTGCGTAGATTTTTTCTACGTTTTTGTTTTCTTTGATTTTTTTGATGATGGCGTGTTCTCTGCCGCCACCACCTACAACCATTATTTTCATTATATAGTCCTCCGCAGGAGCAATATTAGTGGTGGAAAAGTCTCATTCCTGTGAATGCCATTGCAATGTCATACTTGTTGCAGCAGTCGATTACAATGTCGTCTCTGATAGAGCCGCCGGGCTGTGCAATGTAGCTTACGCCACTTTTCTTGGCTCTTTCGATGTTGTCATCAAAGGGGAAGAATGCGTCAGAACCAAGTGCAACACCTGAAATTGTCTTAAGGTGTGCATCAATGTCGTCCTGAGTAAGAGGCTCGGGCTTTCTGGTAAAGTACTTCTGCCAGTTGCCATCAGCACATACATCTTCTTCGTTTTTGTTAATATAGCCGTCGATAACGTTATCTCTCTGGGGTCTGCCGAGAGTCTCGATAAAGGGAAGGTTAAGAACCTTCTCGCACTGTCTTAATTGCCATGTGTCAGCCTTACCGCCTGCAAGACGTGTGCAGTGGATTCTTGACTGCTGACCTGCACCAACACCGATAGCCTGACCGTCTACTGCAAAGCATACGGAGTTGGACTGTGTGTACTTAAGTGTGATAAGAGAAATAATAAGATCTCTTACAGCGGAATCTGGAAGATTTTTGTTGTTTGTAACTAAGTTCTGAAGAAGCTCTTTGTTAATCTCGAAGTTGTTTCTGCCCTGCTCAAAAGTAATGCCGAATACCTGCTTTTTCTCCTGAACCTCGGGAACATAGTCCTTGTCAATCTGAACAATGTTGTAGTTGCCGTTACGCTTGCTCTTTAAAATCTCAAGAGCTTCGGGAGTAAAGCCGGGAGCAATAACACCATCAGAAACTTCACGCTTGATAAGTGTAGCAGTTGTTACGTCGCAAACGTCAGAAAGTGCAATCCAGTCGCCGAAAGAGCACATTCTGTCGGTGCCTCTTGCTCTTGCAAAAGCAGTTGCAAGGGGAGAATCGTCAAGACCCTCGATGTCGTCTGTAAATGTAGCACGCTTAAGCTCCTTGCTCATAGGAACTGCAATAGCTGCAGATGTGGGAGAAACGTGCTTGAAGGAAGTAGCAGCCTCAACGCCTAACTGGTCTTTGATTTCCTTAACCAACTGCCATGAGTTGAAAGCATCAAGAAAGTTAATGTAGCCGGGACGACCTGAGAGAATCTCAATAGGAAGGTCCTTGCCGTTTTCCATAAAAATCTTAGCGGGCTTCTGATTAGGGTTACAGCCGTATTTAAGCTCAAACTCTTTCATTTCAAACACTCCTTAAACTTTCTCAAATTTATTTATCATTCTGTTTTCTGTTTCGCCTGTCTTAAGGTCAATAGTGCGAACATAAAGAGAAATCTTGTTGTCAGCATCAAGTGCATTCCAAAGCTCGTTTGTAAATGCGTCAATATCGTTGCCGATAGCTACTCTTTCAGGCTCACCCTGGAAAGTGGGAATAGGTGCACCGTCGCATACATAAGTGTGGATAAAGTGACCGAGACCCTTAAGTGCAGGGTAGCTGTATGTAAATCTGTTGCAAGCTGTACCCTCAGCATCGGCACTTTTTAAAATGCTCATCTGATATGTAAAGTCATTATTTGCAAAAGTCATCATACCTGAGATTCGGGGTGTAAAGTTAGGAGCATCAGGCTCAAACTCACGGGAAGTGAGTGCATCGGCAAAGCTCTTGCCGTCCTTAAGACCATCGTAAACTGTGTCTGTCTGGTCGCCGTTTGTAACAATAAGATTGTTCTCAAACTTTCTTATGGGGGAGTAGATAATAAGGCTGGGGTCTTCAACCTTAGAAGCATCATAAGGGTGAATAATAACCTCATCACCGTTTTCTACGAAAATTCTGTTACGGCTGTTGTTGCTTCTGCCCATAATAAAGTAAGCTGTAAGAGCCTTTGTGCCGTCCTCGGTTTTACCAATTACGATACCGCGGCCAACATATGAGTTACCCTCGATAAGCTTTGCAATGTTGTTAATCTTATATATATCCATTATAATTCCTCACTTTTTGCTTATAATTTCAGCCGATACCTTTTCAGCCGCAAGGGGAAGAATTTTCCACTCGGCTAAACGCATTACGCGTTTCTGTAAGGTTTCGGGAGTATCATCATCTTTAATAGCTACGGCTTTCTGCATAATAATTTTACCGCCGTCGGGGATTTCATTCACAAAGTGAACCGTCGCACCTGTTACCTTTACGCCATACTCAAGTGCCATTTCATGCACCTTAAGTCCGTAAGCACCTTTGCCGCAGAATGAAGGGATAAGGGCGGGGTGAACGTTGATGATTCTGTCGGGAAAGTCTTTTGTAAAATCAGCGCTGAGAATTGTCATAAAGCCTGCAAGGATAATAAGGTCAATGTTATTTTCCTTTAATAGTCTTTTGATTTCAGCCTCAAAAGCTTCTTGAGAGCCAAGGTCTTTTTTTACGGCAACTGCAGTTTTGATGCCTGCGTTTTGGGCTCTTGTTAGAGCGTAGGCATCAGCTTTGCTTGAAATTACAAGGGCGATTTCGCCGCTTTTAAGCACGCCTTTCTGCTGAGCCTTGATTAAAGCACCAAGGTTTGTGCCGCCGCCCGACACTAAGCAAGCAATCTGTGCCTTGCTCATAAAATCACCTTTTCGTCGCTTTCAATAATTTCACCGATTAAGTAGGCGTCTTCGCCGTTTGCCTTTAAGATTTGAATAGCCTTGTCAGCATCTTCTTTGCTTACAATGATGCTCATACCAACACCCATGTTAAAGGTGTTGAACATATCACGCTCGCTTATGTTTCCTTCTTTTTGGATAAGGCTGAAGATAGGTAAAATCTTAACTGCATTTTTATCAATCTTAGCACCCAAGCCATCGGGGATTGAACGGGGGATATTCTCATAAAAGCCGCCGCCTGTAATGTGAGAAATACCTTTAATTTTAACTTCTTCTAAAAGCGACAGCACAGGCTTAACGTAAATTTTTGTAGGAGTAAGAAGAGTTTCGCCAAGAGTCTTGTCGCCAAGCTCTTCGTAAGTTCTGTTAATGTCGGTGTTTTCGATGTCGAATACTTTTCTTACAAGTGAAAAACCGTTGGAGTGAACACCTGTAGAGGGAAGAGCGATAATAACGTCGCCTGCCTTCATCTGTGTGTTGTCAATCATTTTCTTTTTGTCAACAATACCTACGGCAAAGCCTGCAAGGTCATAATCCTCTAAAGGCATTAAGCCGGGATGCTCTGCGGTTTCACCGCCGATAAGTGCGGCACCAGACTGAACACAGCCTTCGGCAACACCGCCGACGATAGATGCGATTTTTTCGGGGTAGTTCTTACCGCAAGCAATATAATCGAGGAAGAAGAGGGGTTTTGCACCTGTGCAGATGATGTCGTTTACGCACATTGCTACAGCATCAATACCGATGGTGTCGTGCTTGTCCATAAGAATAGCAAGCTTTACTTTGGTACCGCAGCCGTCGGTGCCCGAAACCAGAACAGGCTCTTCCATACCGGTGGGAAGACCGAAGCAACCTCCAAAACCTCCGACATCATCAAGACAGCCTTCGTTTTTGGTGCGTTTGATGTGGGACTTCATAAGCTCTACGGCTTTGTAGCCTGCAGTAATGTCTACGCCTGCTGCTGCGTAGCTTTCACTTCTTGAATTGTTCATTTCTTCTCCTCGTTTTCTTTCATTTTTGCAACCGAGATTTTATCCTCGTATCTGTACTTCTTTGTTTCCTTGGGGATTTCTGTGGGGTAGATATTGTCAAAGCATGCTGTGCAGAAGCAGTCCTCGCCTGCTTCAATAGCAATTTTCTTAACGTTTTCTACGCTTAAGAAGCCAAGGGTGTCGGCACCTACAATCTCGCAGATTTCTTCAGTTGTGTGCTTGCAGGCAATAAGATTTTCTCTGGAGTCAATGTCGGTACCGTAGTAACAGGGGTTTAAGAACTTAGGAGCAGAGGAACGAAGATGAATTTCCTTAGCACCTGCATTTCTTAAAAGTCTGATAATTCTTGCACATGTTGTGCCGCGAACGATAGAGTCGTCAATAATAACAACGCGTTTATCTTTGACGGTGTCTACAATGGGGTTAAGCTTGATTCTTACCTTGTCCTCACGAACACTCTGACCGGGAGCGATAAAGGTTCTGCCGATATATTTGTTTTTAAGGAAACCTATGCCGTAGGGAATACCTGACTCTTCGGCATAGCCGATAGCGGCATCTAAGCCTGAGTCGGGAACGCCGATTACAACGTCAGCCTCAACAGGAAATTCCTGAGCTAAATACATACCTGCTCTTTTTCTTGCCTTGTGAACGGAGGCTCCGTCGATAACAGAGTCGGGACGGGCAAAATAAACGTATTCGAAAATACAGGACTTCATAGGAGTTTCGCCTACATGGTCCTCGATTGTTCTGAGGCCGTTTTTGTCAATGACAATTATTTCGCCGGGTTTAACGTCACGAATAAATTCAGCACCTGTTGCGTCAAGAGCACAGCTCTCGGAAGTAACAACATACTGTCCTTCATGAGTTTTACCGAGACAAAGAGGCTTAAGACCATGGGGGTCGCGTGCCGCAATAAGCTTTGAAGGAGACATTACTACAAGAGCATAAGCACCCTTAATGGAGTTCATAGCCTTGTTGACTGCATCTTCAATAGAGCCTGTCTTAAGTCTTTCTTTAGTAATTACATAAGAGATAACCTCGGTGTCTGAGGTTGTGTGGAAGAGGCAGCCTTCTAATTCAAGCTCGTTTCTCAGCTCATAAGCATTGATAATGTTGCCGTTGTAGGAAATTGCCATTCTGCCTTTAATGTGATTAACCACTAAAGGCTGTGCATTAGCTCTGCCTTTTGTCTTGGATGTGCCATAGCGTACGTGGCCTACTGCTATGTTACCTTCGCCAAGCTTTTCCAGTGCGTCTGCAGTAAATACGTCGTTAACAAGGCCGTTGTCCCTTTTAGAATTAAAAAGACCGTCGTCGTTAACTACAATACCGCAAGACTCCTGACCTCTGTGCTGTAAAGCGTACAGGCCGTAATAAGTACTTCTGGCAACATCGGCATTTTCATTTCCGAAAATACCGAATACACCACATTCTTCGTTGATTTTACGCATAGAATTCACCCTCTTAGTTTTGAAACATTGCTGATACCTCAGCATCCTTTTTAAGAACGTTTTCAGTGTCAGCCTTACGTTTTGCCATTAATCTTTCTGCTAATTCTTCGTCGCTGACGGCGATAATTTCGGCAGAAAGTAAAGCGGCATTAACTCCTCCGTCGATTCCGACTGTTGCTACAGGTATGCCGGGGGGCATCTGTACAGTAGACAGAAGTGCGTCAATGCCGTCAAGATTTTTAGATTTACAGGGTATGCCGATAACGGGCAGGGTAGTATTAGCTGCAATTACCCCTGCAAGGTGTGCAGCCATGCCTGCGGCGGCAATAATTACCCCGAAGCCATTAGCTTTTGCGTTTTTAGCAAAAGAAATCGCTTGCTCGGGAGTCCTGTGTGCGGAGTAAACGTGCACCTCATAGGGTACCTTAAGAAACTCCAGCATATCGGTTACTTTTCTGATTACGGGCAAGTCTGAGTCGCTGCCCATGAGGATACCGACTTTCTTCATGTTGTCCTCCTTGAAATTAAGTGAGATTTACGCCGAAAATAAAGAAATTTTGGCGAATAAAAATACAACATAATTTTAACATAACAGTGCCTTATATGTCAATTTAATAAATACCTAATTTTGTCTAAATGGGCATATTATTATTGGTTAAAACGGCAATATCAATATTATAAGTAAAATATACCTTTACAAAAACGCCTTTTTAGTGATATTATTTTTGTTCAGATGTACTATTGACTTTTTGCTTTTTTGTGGTAATATATTAGCGTGCTAAAGCA
>JAUNEH010000002.1:0-38499 GCA_030525665.1 Ruminococcus sp. | reverse complement strand
CAAATACGCTTTTTGAGGTGTTAATATGAACATTTTTGAAGAAAATCATGTAAAACTTTTTGTTGATGCAATTCTTTCTCTTGAAAACGAGGATGAGGTAAAAGCTTTTCTTGAGGATATTATGACTACCAAGGAAATACTTGATATAAGTCAGCGTCTTGACGTTGCAAAAATGCTGAGGGAAAAAGAAGTTTACAGCAAAATTTCTAAAGAAACAGGTGCTTCTTCCGCAACCATAAGCCGAGTAAACCGCTGTTGCCTTTACGGTGCAGGAGGATACCAAACCGTGCTTGACAGGATTTTGAAGTAAACCGTGGAGGTTAATATGCAGTATAAAAACGTTAAGCTTTCTAAATTTGAAAGTGCACTTTTCGATATGCGTATGCTTTTTGAGCAGTACGGCTACAGCCAGTACAAGGTAAGTAAGTTTGAAAGCTACGACCTTTACGCCAAAAACAAAGCTTTTCTGGTAAGCGACAATGTGCTTACCTTTACCGATACCACTGGTCATCTTATGGCTTTAAAGCCAGACGTTACCTTGTCTATCGTTAAAAATACAGTAAGCGGTAAGGGACTTACCAAGCTATATTACAGCGAGAATGTTTACCGTACAGCAGGCTCATCTCAGGGATTTAAGGAAATTATGCAGACCGGTCTTGAATGTATTGGTGAAATTGACCTTTATTCTACCGCCGAGGTGCTTATGCTCGCCGCAAAAAGCCTTAAGGCAGTAAGCGAGGAATATATTTTAGATATTTCTCATATGGGTTTTATTTCTTCTTTAATCAGCGAAAATATCCCTCAGGAGCATACCAAAGAGCTTTTAGAGTTTATTTCGCAGAAAAACTCTGCTCAGGCAGAAGCTCTGCTTTCTGAAATCGGTACAAGCGAAGAAGTAAAGAAGGCAATTCTTACTCTTACATCTCTTTATATGCCTTTGAATTCTGCACTTGATGCAATCGAACCTTTGATTATGAACGATGCTATGAAAGCCGCATTTGACGAGCTTAAGGCTGTAAATGCTATTATGAAGCTTGGCGGTGAGGATAACCTTTACCTTGATTTTTCTGTTATTAATGACATGCGTTATTATAACGGCATTATTTTCTCAGGTTACATCAAGGGTATTTCCGACAAGGTGCTTTCAGGCGGCAGATACGATAACCTTTTAAAGCGAATGAAAAAGAGTGCAGGTGCTATTGGCTTTGCCTTTTACCTTGACACATTGGAGCAGCTTGTAAATACCACTGCCGACAAGAATGTTGACGTTGCAGTTGTTTATGACGAAAGCGTTTCTGCAGATTTGGTTTTTGCTGAAGTAGAAAAGAACATCAAAGCGGGCAAATCCGTTATTGCGGTAAAAAACGCCGAGGATGCCGTTGTTGCAATAGAAACGATAGACCTTATTAAGGGGGAAGAATAATGAGTGATATGATAAACGTTGCCCTTCCCAAAGGCAGACTTGGCGAGAAGGTTTATGACATTTTTGAAGCCTGCGGATATGAATGTCCTTCTATTAAAGAGAAAAACCGCAAGCTTATTTTTGAAAACAAAGAAAAAGGCGTTCGTTACTTCTGGGTAAAGCCATCTGACGTTGCTATTTATGTAGAGCGAGGTGCCGCTGATATAGGCGTTGCTGGCAAGGATATTCTTTTAGAGTATAGCCCCGATGTTTACGAGCTTGCTGACCTCGGTATGGGCAAATGCCGAATGGCAGTTGCAGGCAAAAAGGATTTTCGAGATGACCGCACAAGAACCCTTAAGGTTGCTACAAAGTTTCCTAATATAGCAAGAACATATTACAATTCTATCAGTCGCGAAATTGATATCATAAAGCTTAACGGCTCTATTGAAATTGCTCCTATTTTAGGACTTTCCGATGTTATTGTTGACATAGTTGAAACAGGTAAAACACTTATAGAAAACGACCTTAAGCCTTTCGAGACAATTGTTCCCATAAGTGCACGTCTTATTTCCAATAAGGTCAGCTTTAAATTCAAAAATGCACAGATTACAGAGCTTGCCAAGAGACTCTCTGAGTTTTGTGCAGAGTAAAAGGTGATAAAATGATTACTACATATAAATACGGCGAAGTTGAGAACGCAGAAATTTTCTCCAGAGCAAGTGACAGCTTCAACGTGGAGGATATTGTTGCCGATATTATTGCAAACGTAAAAACACGCGGCGACAAGGCGATTTTTGAATACTGCGAAAAGTTTGATAAAGCAAAGCTTACTTCTTTGGAAGTTACGGAAGAAGAAATCGAAGAAGCCTTTGAATTAACAGGCAAAGAGCTTGTTGATATTATGCAGGAAGCCGCCGCAAACATCCGTGAATTCCACGAAAAACAAGTTAAGAACAGCTTTATTATTTCCGAGCGTGAAGGCGTAATTATGGGCCAGAAGGTAACCGCTGTTGAAAAAGCCGGTATCTATGTTCCCGGCGGTACTGCGGCTTATCCTTCCTCGGTTCTTATGAATGCAATTCCTGCAAAAATAGCAGGAGTAGGGGAGATTGTTATGGTGACTCCTCCAAGTGCATCCGGCAAAGTTAATCCCGATATACTCACAGCTGCCAAAATTGCAGGCGTTGACCGTATCTTCAAAATCGGCGGTGCTCAGGCTGTAGCTGCTCTTGCGTACGGCACAGAGTCAGTCCCCAAGGTTGACAAAATCACAGGCCCCGGTAACGCTTTTGTTGCAGAGGCAAAGCGTCAGGTTTTCGGCATGGTGTCTATTGATATGATTGCAGGTCCCTCTGAAATTTTAGTTGTTGCAGACGGCACTAACAGTGCCGAGGTGGTTGCCGCCGATATGCTTTCTCAGGCAGAGCACGACAAAAACGCATCTGCAGTTTTAGTAACCGACAGTGCTGAGCTTGCCGAAAAAGTAAGTGCTGAGCTTGAGCGTCAGATTGACCTATTGCCAAGAAAAGAAATTGCACGTACATCCATTGATAACAACGGCAAGATTATTATTGCCGACGATTTAAATCAGGCTATTGATATAGCCAACGAAATCGCTCCCGAGCACCTTGAAATCTGCGTAGATAATCCTTTCGAATATCTTGACAAAATCAAGCACGCAGGCTCGATTTTTATGGGTAAAAATTGCCCCGAGGCTTTGGGCGACTATTTTGCAGGACCAAACCACGTGCTTCCCACCAGCGGTACAGCTCGCTTTTCGAGCCCCTTGTCCGTTGACGATTTTGTAAAGAAAACTCAGTTTACATATTTTACCGAGGACGCCCTTAAAAAGGTGGGCAATAAGGTTGCAACCTTTGCTGAGCGTGAAGGTCTTTCTGCCCACGCAAGAAGTGCTACTGTACGTTTAAAATGATTCCGTAGGGGCGGGTATTATCCGCCCGCAATTTCATAGAAAGCCGTGATAATATGAGCAAATTTTTAAGCGAAAAGTTTTCTTCGCTTTCTCCCTATGTGCCAGGAGAACAGCCAAAGGATATGCAGTACGTAAAGCTAAATACTAACGAGTCACCGTTTCCGCCTTCTCAGGCGGTGATTAATGCCGTTAAAGAGGAAGCTGGTAAGCTTCAGCTTTACTCTGACCCCGACCTTACAGAGCTTCTTAAATCCCTTGCAGAGGTTTACGGAGTAGATACCAAAAATGTTATTGCTACTAACGGCTCCGACGAGGTGCTTAACTTTGCCTTTATGGCGTATACCGACAAAGCTCATCCTGCGGTGTTTCCTAATATTACATACGGTTTTTATTCTGTATTTGCAAAGCTTCATAATAGTCCTTTTATCGAGATACCTCTTAAAGAGGATTTTTCCATAGATTATAAGGACTATTTGGGGTTAAATAAAACAATCTTCATTGCAAATCCAAACGCCCCCACAGGCTTAACGCTTTCTCTTGATGAAATAAGAGAAATCCTAAGGTCAAACCCCGACAATGTGGTGGTTATTGACGAGGCTTACGTTGACTTTGGCGGAGAGTCGGCAGTACCACTTATTAAGGAATATGACAATTTGCTTGTAACGGGTACATTCTCAAAATCCCGATCTCTCGCAGGTGCAAGGCTTGGCTTTGGCTTTGCAAGTGAAAAGATTATTGAGGATTTAAATACTATCCGCTTTTCCACAAACCCCTACAACGTAAACCGAATGACCTTGGCTGCAGGTGTTGCATCTTTAAAGGAAGACAGCTATAATAAAAAGAATGCGGAAAAAATTATAGCAACAAGAGCAAGAGTCAAGTCAGAGCTTGAAGCCTTAGGTTTTACTGTGCTTGACTCTAAGGCGAATTTCCTTTTTGCTAAAAGTCCGGGTGTAAGCGGCAAATCGCTTTACCTTGGTCTTAAAGAAAAAGGCGTTTTAGTCCGCCACTTTGATAAAGAAATAATCGGCGATTTTTTAAGAATTACCATCGGCACAGATGCCCAGATGGACACATTCTTAAGTGTACTTAAGGAGTTATTATGAGAGAATATACCGTGCAGAGAAAAACTGCTGAAACAGACATAAATTTATACTTAAACCTCGACGGCACAGGTAAAAGCGAGGTAAATACAGGGTGCGGCTTTTTAGACCACATGCTTACTCTTTTTGCAAGCCACGGCAGATTTGATTTGAACGTTACTTGCAAAGGTGATACATATGTTGACGACCACCATACTGTTGAGGATGTGGGTATTGCCCTTGGCTCTGCTTTTGAAAATGCCTTGGGAGATAAGCGAGGCATTACCCGATACGGTAATATAATTCTTCCTATGGATGAGGCTTTGATTCTTTGTGCTGTGGATATTTCGGGCAGAGACGTGCTTTCTTTCAAAGCAGATATTCCCGCCGCTAAGGTTGGTACTTTCGACACCGAGCTTACCAAGGAATTTTTTCTTGCATTTGTTCGTAATTGCCGAATGGCTTTACACATTCAGCAGTTAGACGGCGAGAATTCCCACCATATTATTGAGGGTATGTTTAAGGCTTTCGGCAGGGTTATGCGCAGTGCCGTAAGCATTGATGCGAAGTTTTCAAACGAAGTTCCCTCTACAAAAGGTGTTTTATAAGAAACAGGTGATATAAATGATAGCTATAGTTGACTATGGCGTAGGCAACCTTTTTTCTTTAAGTTCTTCATTAAAGCTTATAGGTGCCAACGCTGTTGTAACAAACGATGTTGAGCTTATCCGCAAGGCGGATAAAATTATTCTTCCCGGTGTTGGTGCTTTTGCTGACGCCGCAAAGAAGCTTTCCGACACAGGACTGGGTCAGGTTGTAATTGACGAAGCCGAGAAAGGCAAGCCTTTAATGGGCATATGCCTTGGTATGCAGCTTCTTTTCGAAAGAAGCTTTGAGTACGGAGTTCACGAAGGCTTAGGTCTTATTAAGGGCAGTGTTGAGCCTATTTCTGATTTTGTTTCAAGAAAGTACAAAATCCCTCACATCGGCTGGAATGCACTTACCTTTAAGGGTAAAGAGAAGGATAGGATTTTTAAGTACATTAACGAGGGAGACTTTGTGTATTTCGTGCATTCTTTCTGTGGTGTTGGCTGTGAGGATTTCCTTATTGCTACCACCGAATACGGTGCCGAAATTACCGCCGCTGTTGCTAACGGCAATGTTTACGGAATGCAGTTCCATCCCGAAAAAAGCGGTAATGTAGGTATTAAAATTCTCAAAGCATTCTGTGAGTTATAAGGAGTAAATATGTATCTTTTTCCTGCAATAGATTTAATCGGCGGTCAGGCGGTTCGTCTTGTTAAGGGCGATTATAACCGGAAGACCGTATATAGTTCAAGCCCGGTTGAGGTTGCAAAAAGCTTTTATGAAGCAGGTGCTGAGTTTCTGCACGTAGTAGACCTTGACGGAGCAAAAAGCGGCAACACAGATAACATTTCTGTGATTGCAGATATTATTAAAGAAAGCGGACTTAAGGTAGAAGTAGGCGGCGGTATCAGAAGTGAAGAGGTTATCAGAAAATACATCGACTCAGGTGTATATCGTGTAATCTTAGGTACGGTTGCTGTAGAAAATCCTGATTTCTGCCGCGAGATGACCGAAAAATACGGAGATAAAATTGCCGTTGGTGTAGATATTAAGGACGGCTTTGTAGCCATTAAAGGCTGGACAGAAGTAGCCGAGAAAACCTGCTTTGACTTCTGCAAAGAGCTTGAGGAAATGGGCGTTAAAACCGTTATCTGCACCGATATTTCAAAAGACGGACTTTTAAGCGGTACAAACCTTGAGCTTTACAGAGAGCTTCAGGGCAAATTCAATATTGATTTTACCGCATCAGGCGGTGTAACAAGCCTTGATGACGTAAAGGCTTTAATGGAAATCGGTGTTTACGGTGCTATTCTGGGCAAGGCTCTTTACACGGGCAATATTGACCTTAAGGAAGCTGTAGCTTTAACAAAGGAGGCAAAATAAATGATTACCAAAAGAATTATTCCTTGCCTTGATGTTAAGGACGGCAGAGTTGTTAAGGGCGTAAACTTCCTTGATTTAGCCGATGTATCATCACCTGTAAAGCTTGCTAAGTATTACTCTGAAAGCGGTGCTGACGAGCTTGTTTTCTATGATATTACAGCATCAGCCGAGGGCAGAGCTTTGTTTACCGACATATTAACCGAGGTTGCTTCTACAATCTTCATTCCCCTTACCGTTGGCGGTGGCATTAATACTGTTGCAGATTTTGACCGAGTGCTTAAATGCGGTGCCGACAAGGTTTCTGTAAACAGTGGTGCCATCCGCAACCCTGAGCTTATTCGTGAGGCTGCTCAGCTTTATGGCAATCAGTGCGTTGTGCTTTCTGTTGACGTTAAGCGTGTAGACGGTGAGTTCAGAGTGTTTGCCAAGGGCGGCAGAGAAGACACAGGTATGGAGGCTATAAGCTGGATTAAAAAGTGTGTTGCTATGGGTGCAGGTGAGGTTGTTGTAAACTCAATCGACACCGACGGTGTTAAAGGCGGCTTTGACATAGAACTTCTGGATATTGTCACAAACACTGTTAACGTCCCTGTAATCGCTTCGGGCGGTGCAGGAAGTAAGCAGGACTTTGTAGACCTATTCAAGGCAATTCCTACAATTGATGCAGGTTTAGCCGCATCGGTTTTCCACTTTGGCGAAATTAAAATTAATGACCTTAAGAAAGAGCTTAAGAAAAACGACATAAATGTCAGACTGTGAGTGTGTAAAAATGGTAGATATCAAAGATTTAAAATTTGACGACAAGGGTCTTATCCCTGCTATTGTGGTGGATGCAGTTAGCAAAAAGGTTCTTACCCTTGCATATATGAACGAAGAAAGCTTAAATATAAGCTTAAAAGAGCACAAGACCTGCTTTTTTAGCAGAAGCAGACAAGAGCTTTGGCTTAAGGGCGAAACCAGCGGCAACTTTCAGCATATTGTAAGTATTACTGCTGACTGCGACAGAGATGCCTTGGTAGTTGTTGTTGAGAAAGACGGTCCCGCTTGTCATAAGGGCACAGACTCCTGCTTTACCGAGCCACTGTTTATCAACGACCAGCTTACCGAGTTTTCTTTAGAAGGTCTTATGACAATGCTTGAGGGCAGAAAAATTGAGAAAAAGGAAGGCTCCTACACAACTTACCTTTTCGAAAAAGGTCTTGATAAAATCCTTAAGAAGGTAGGCGAGGAGTGCACTGAGGTTATCATTGCCGCCAAAGCAGACGATAAAAAGGAAACCATCTATGAAATTGCCGACCTTGCTTACCACGTAATGGTGCTTATGCTTGAGATGGGCATTAGCCTTGAGGATATCCACAACGAGCTTAAGGGCAGACACGTAATTGACCACAAGGTTAAGCAGGAAAAGATGACTTCATAATGAAAATAAAACCTTACGATTTTCATACACACTCTGTTTTTTGCGACGGAAAAAACACTTTGGAAGAAATGACCCTTGCCGCTTGTGACCTGGGCTTTTCTGCTTTAGGCTTTTCGGGTCACAGCTTTACTCATTTTGACCTTGAGTGCGGTATTCCTATGGGAAAAGAGCAGGAATATTTTACCGAGGGCAGACGCCTTCAGGAAAAGTACAAGGATAAAATTGATATTCTTTGCGGTATTGAGCGTGATTTTTACGCTGATAACAATTACCCTGATGCCGACTATGTCATAGGTTCTGTTCATTATGTGAAGGCAGGGGAGGAGTACATAGCTGTTGACCTTTTTGACGGTCAGCTTGAAGCAGTAAATAAGCATTTCGGCGGCGATTATCTTAAATTTGCCGAAAGCTATTTTGAACTCGTTTCAAAACTTCCCGAGGTTCACAAAACAGATATAATCGGTCATTTTGATTTAATCAAAATATTCAATTCCGACGGAAAGCTTTTTGACGAAAACTGTGAGCGATACCAAAAAGCTGCCTTAAAAGCAGTTGATAAACTTCTTGAATATGATGTGCTTTTTGAGGTTAACACAGGTGCAGTTTTCCGTGGCAGAAGGTCTGAGCCTTACCCTTCAGAGTTTATACTCAGCTACATTGCATCAAAGGGTGGTAAGGTTATTTTAAGCGGCGACAGCCACGAAACAAAAGCACTAGGTTTTGATTTTGAAAAATCCATAGAGCTTGTAAAAAAATGTGGTTTCAAATCGATTTATACGTTAACAAAATCAGGAAAAAAAGAGCTTGAGATTTAATAATCCCAAGCTCTTTTGCTATATTATTTTTCTGTAAGCACCAAATCAGGTGAACGGTTTGTTGTAAGGTCAAGCTCGATATCTTCGAGGCTTTCGAAACCATAAATGCAACCGTTTGAATGGCTGCCTTCGGACAGAAGGTTGCCTGTATACATAGAGTCTTCGTAGCTGAAGGTGGCATTGTCGCCGTTATGTACAATAATATCGGTGTAGTAGGCAACAAGGTAAACGGTTTTGCTGTATCCTTCAGCAAGCTCCCAGTTACAACTGTAAACATCATAAAGGACATTTTCTTTGTCTCTGTCTGAAAGCAGATAGAATTTTTCATGCTTTAGATTTGTAAACTGGGGTTTTTCGTCAATAGCCATTTTGATAAGTTGCTCTGACTTTTGGTGAATAAGCTTTTCTGCAGATTCGTCAATATCATCAAGGTCAGTCAGAAAAAGCTCCAGACCCTTTACTGTGTATTCCTTGTATTTAACACTGTGACGGCAAGGTGAGTTTAAATCGTTGGTAGAGATTGAGATAACGTCATTTTCGCTGAGGTAATAGGTCTGAGAAAGCCTTATGTTAAGGTCGTCGAGGCTCTGTATCCAGTTGTTGGACTGAATAAGCTCAACCTTAGCCTCGCCTTCACCGTTTATGCCTTCAAATTTTACATCTATGTATTCAAAGGGATTTATAGTAGGTCTGAAAATGTAAGGTCCCGCAATACAGCTTGCAGGAATAAAAATTATACCCACAATAAAAAGCAAAGCAATAATCTTGGATATATTCAGGTGCCTGTTCTCCATACGCTTTCTTTTTTCGTAATGTTCATGCTGGGCGTCAAGCTCAGCCTTGCGTTTTGCGTAGGCGATTTTTTCTGCATCTTCAGCAGAGGGCAGAACCACAACATTACCGCAATATTCGCAGTGCATTTCTTTGCGGTTTTCGCTTAAAGTCATCATACCGCCGCATTGGTCACATACTAAATCATACTTTTTGTCCATTTATACCCTCCTTGAAAGCTTAGCCTATTTTATCATTTTCTGTAAAGTTAGTCAACGAAAAACCCCACCGAGGTTAGCTTCGGTGGGGAAGTTAGTTTAGTTACCAGTTTCTGTTGGCTCTTGCTTTAATACGCTCGTAGCGGGCTTTCTTTTTCTTTTTCTCGTTAGAGTAAACAAACCAGAATGCACCACTCATAAACGCAATCATAACAAGAAGCCAGATTATAAATGAACCTGAGCGAGATGAGCCTTTGTCAGCCTCAATGCTTTCAAACTCTATGCCCTCAAGGGCTTTTGCGGCAAGCTCGGCAGATTTAAGAGTCACTTCCTCTTGGGCAGAGGTAGCAGCAGTTTCTTTTACTGCCTCAGTTGTAGCTTTAGAGTCGGTTTCGTCTTTGTTATCTTTGTCGGCTTTTGCGGGGGGAGTGAGGGTTTCGGTATCGCTTAAAGCGTTGTCGGCATCAGGATTTTCTAAAGCTGTAGAGCTGAAAATCGCCGCATATGTAAGTTCGTCAACCTGACCTGTAGGCTCTAAGCCGTTCTGAGTCTGGAAGTCGGCAACGGCACTTTCGGTCATATCGCCGTAGTAGCCTGTGGCGTCATCGTTAAAGTAGCCAAGCTCCTGAAGCTCTGACTGGATTTCATAAACGCCATCGGCATAGTCGCCGTTTGTAAAGGTTGTCTGCTCTTCCTCAGCAGGTGAGGTTTCGGCTTCTTTTTCTTCTTCAACTACTGCTTCTGTAGCAGTGACATCTTCATCGCTGTTTTCGTCGTCAGCAGGTGCATAGGGAGCATCCTCAGAAAGAAGAAGCTCAATTTCGGTTTCGCCTGCAATGCCGTCGGCATAAAGACCTGCGGCACTCTGGAATGCCATATAAGCGGCTTCAGTCATAGAGCCATAGTAGCCTGTAATATCGTCCTTGAAGAAGCCTAACTCTTTAAGTCTTTCCTGAATAAGAGTAACCTTGTCGCCGCTGTCGCCAAGCTTGACGTACTGGCTTGAGGTATCTGCTTCTTCCTCATAATCAGAGGGAGTGTCAGCAACAGCACCTGTGTCGCCCGGGGTAGAGGTGCAGGCACCGCTTGCATCAAGGTAATATTCAATTCCGTCAACAGTAATGTAAGAGTCGGTTAAATATTCACCGTTTTCGTAGTAATAGTAGTTACCGCCGAAATACTCCCAGCCTGTATCGGGGTAGGAAATAGTCTGGTGCTTAAACCACATTGTCCAGTTTTTGCTGTAAACAGACTCATAGCAAATGCCATAATCTTCGCTTCTGGCGTCAACCGCCATACCGTTTCCGACATAAACACCAACGTGACCGGGCTGATAAAGACCTAATCCGTGTATATTGGGTACACCGTCTGATACATAACCTGAATCCTGACAGTAATCAATCATAGCTGTTCGGTCGCCGCCTGCGTACATATAAATAAGACCTGAGCAGTCGACAGCACCCTCTGAGGCACAGCCGTAAACGTAAGACCAACCGCTATAGTAAGCGTTGAGTACGTGTTCAGAAAGACCGATTCCTGTTCCTGCAGCAGCACAGGATATACCCGAAGCTACAGAAATTGTCAGAATCACCGCCAGTATAAGAAACAGAGCCAAGGCTCTTTTGATTTTTAACATAAAGACCTCCGAAATTTTGCAGTAAACACTGCGTGCCAATGGGATAAAAGGAAATCGAAAATTACAAAGACGATAACCTTTGTTACAACTTTGTAATCATTATAACACAAGAGAGTATACGTTTCAACCCTTTTTTGAGAAAAATTTTAAATTAACCATAAATATAGTCATAAAAAGTACATATTTATACAATATATATAACCGGTAAAAATTACAAACGTGATATTTTTTTGTGTAAAGTTCTTGATGATTACATATAAAAAGGCAAAAATAAATCCGCTATACATCTGTGTAGCGGCAGAGTAAATTAAATATTGCGGTGCAATAGGAAATAATTTTTGTTAAGCGAAAAGTAAAACCCATACGCAATGCGTATGGGTTTTACTTGGCGGAGGACAAGAGATTCGAACTCTCGCGCCGGTTACCCGACCTACTCCCTTAGCAGGGGAGCCTCTTCACCACTTGAGTAATCCTCCGTATATAGTGAACTTATATAAGTAATATTTAAATTGGCGGAGAGAAAGGGATTCGAACCCTTGGTACCTTTCGGTATCACTAGTTTTCAAGACTAGCTCCTTAAACCGCTCGGACATCTCTCCGTTTAGGGACAAGTTGTATTCTAACACAAGATTTATCCCTTGTCAATCTTTTTTCGTTTTTTCTGAATTTTATTTTAGTTTAAGCTTGATATGTAATTATATTTTAGGATTTGTCACTTATTATTCACTGGTTAATAATAGTAAAAACACAAATTAATTTTATAGTATAAAAAAATTAAGGAGGAATACTGATGTATATTTTAAAGAATGCCTTGAGGTGTATATCTCGAGCTAAAGGGCGAAATGTATTACTGGGTATAATAGCACTGATTGTAGCGGTTTCCTGTTGTATTGGTCTTTCAATTCGTCAGGCAGCAGATAGTACCCGTAAGGAAACAGCCGAAGCGCTTAATGTAACTGCAACTATTTCGTTTGACCGACAAGCGGTCATGGAAGAAATGGGCGGAAGAGGTCAGGGAGGAGGACGTGGTGGCGTTAACGACAATTTTGATAAAGACAGCTTTGCTGGCTTAATGGGTAATTCAACGTCCCTCACGGTCGAAGAATATGAGGCTTATGCCGAAGCTGAGTCTGTAAAAGATTTTTACTACACTTTATCAGCATCTCTTAACGGGTCCGACACAATTTTGCCTGTAAGCAATAATACTACTGTAGATGATACCAACACTGAAGAAACCGACACAGAAGCAGATTCAGAGCTTTCGAATTTCGGTGGTTTTCTTGGTGGTACGCCCGGTATTGGCGGCGGAAAGAACCGCCTTTTCGGTTCGCAGAGTGACTTTTTAGTAGTCGGTTATAGTTCGGATAATGCTATGATTGACTTTACCTCGGGAGTAGCAGCTATCGAAGAAGGCGTAATGTTTGACGAGGGCACAGAGGATTTAAATTGCGTTATTTCAACAGAGCTTGCTACATATAACGATGTAACGGTAGGCGACGTTATTAAATTTACAAACCCCAATAATGAGGATGAAACTTATGAACTTACGGTTGTAGGTATTTATTCAAACTCAGTGGCAAATAACTCAAGCTTTTCTATGATGGGCTCAACCTCCTCAGACCCTGCAAACGCGGTGTATATGAGTGCGACGGCGCTTAATAAACTTACAGAACTTTCAAACGAGTCTGCCGTTATCCAGACAGACGAACAAACAGGGATGGAGTTTAGTTCTGCTATTACTTCTTCTGTGAATTCCACTTATGTTTTGGGTGATGTCGAAGCTTACTATGATTTTGAAGAAGAGGTAAGAGATTTAGGCCTTCCAGAAGAATACACTGTAAGCTCAACGGATCTTGCAGAATACGAGTCAAGCTTGCTTCCCCTCGAGACATTAAGCACAATGGCGGGTTGGTTTTTGTTGGTTGTGCTCTTGATAGGTGCAGTTGTGCTTGTGGTGCTTAACATATTTAATATAAGAGAGCGAAAGTACGAAATCGGCGTATTAACCGCTATGGGTATGAAAAAATTCAAGGTTGCCCTGCAGTTTTTAACTGAGATTTTTGTAATAACCATTGTTGCAATAATTATAGGTGCGGTTATAGGCGGTGTTGTTTCCGTTCCCGTAAGCAACGCCTTGCTTCAAAACCAGATAGAGGCACAGTCAACTCAGTCTAACCGATTTGAAGAAAGCTTTGGCAGACCCGAGATGGGCGGAATGGAAATGCCCGAAGGTATGGAAGCTTCCGACAATAGACCCGAGGGCAGTTTTGGCGGAGGATTTAAGGGCGGATTTGACAGTATCTTCGGCGAAAAGGGCTTTGCTACAGAGTATGTAACCGAAATCAACTCCGCAATGAATATCACCGTTGTGCTTCAGCTTTTAGGTGTTGCAGTTCTGCTTACCCTTATCGCGGGTGCGGCTTCAATGCTCTTTATTATGAGCTATGACCCCTTGAGAATTTTAGCAAACAGAGACTAAGAAAGGAGAAAGAAAATGTCAGTTTTAGAATTAAAGAATATATGTTTTTCTTATGATAAAAAACCTGTGCTACAGGATGTTTGCTATTCCTTTGAAAAGGGGAAAATGTATTGTATTACCGGTAAATCGGGAGCAGGCAAAACTACGCTTCTTTCCGTTCTTTCGGGCTTGGCGGTGCCAACAAGCGGAAAGATTTATTTTGAAGGCGAAGACATCGAAAAGCTTGATAAATACAAATTTCGCAGTAAACATATTGGCGTGATTTTTCAGAGCTTTAACCTTATTACCAAGTTTACTGCTTTGGAAAATGTTATTCTTTCAATGGATATTGCAGGTGTGAAGGGTATACATAAAAAAGAAAAAGCAATGGAGCTTTTGGAAAGCGTAGGCCTTGATGAGGACGAAGCAAACCGCAGAGTTTTGCTTCTTTCGGGAGGTCAGCAGCAAAGAGTTGCTATCGCAAGGGCACTTTCCTACGACCCTCAGGTTATCCTTGCTGACGAGCCTACAGGTAATCTTGACGAAGAAACTCAGGATGAGATTATGTCAATTTTTCGCGAGCTTGCTTTAAAGGGAAAATGTGTGATTTTGGTAAGCCATTCTCCTAAAGTTGCTTCTTTGTGCGATGTGTGTTATGAGCTCAAAAGAATAGTGCCACAGAGAAAAGTACCTCAAACAACAAAACCCGGGGCAACTTCGGATTTTAAGACTAAATCCGAACAGGCGTCTAAAGTAAAAGATCATTCTGATTATAAAAAAGGTAAAAGTACAATATTTTGATTATTTCATAAGATACTCCTTTTAAAAAAGAACCGAGACGAAATTACTATCGTCTCGGTTCTTTTTATATGTGTATTTTCTTTTTTTCGGTAGTAAAGAACAACATTATCATTCCTATTGCTGAAATGATTGCGGTAATTATAAGCATGTTTTCGACACCTACGGCGTCTATCATAGCTCCGCCTGTAAGGTGAGCAATAAGACAGCCTATGGTATTTGCCGCTGATATGTAAGCTTGTCCTTTAACTGTGTCTTTGTCGCTGACAACCTCGCCTGCGTAGTAAACCGAGCAGACTGTATACAGTCCGTAACCTGCTATTTGGCAAAGCTGAGCGACGTAAAGGCCCCATATTCCCGGAATAATAAGAGTCAGCGCAACTCTTAAAACAAAAAACACTCCTGAAATTCTCATATAGGTACTGCTCTTTGCTATTTTTAAAAGCTTTGTAAAAAACACAATTGTGGGTATTTCAATAAGAGTTGAGAGCATTAAAACTGAGCCCTGAGCATTGGCGTCTCCCTTAAAAACTGCAATCTGATACATACAGTTTCCCAGTATATTATGCCCAATCATAATTACTGCAACTGCAAACAAAAGGGCGGTGAATTTTTTGTTTCGCTTAAAAAAGTCGGTTATATTTGACGCTTTCTCTTTTGTGGTAACGGCATCTGCACCATTTGGAAAAAGTAAAATTGCACCTATGGCTGTAAGGCAGAAAATTATTGCGAAAAAGGGAATAGCCGACTCTGAAAAAACTTTGATAAGTATATTTGCACCCCAGGCGGTTACACCGAATACAAAGGCTCCCACGCCGCGGGCTACGCCAAAGTTTACCTTAAAGCCTGATTTTATAGCCACCATTCCCATAGCATTTATAAAAGCAGGATAAATAACCACACCTACATATGCCAATGCGTAAACGGTTGCTACCGCCCAAAGACTTCTGATAAAGGGCATAACAGCCGAGCACAAAAGTATAAGAAGTGAGATTATAAGCAAAACACCCTTAAGCTTTACTTTTCGCTTATCTATTATTGATGTCAGCAGAGGCTGTAATACGAAAGCTACGGCTGTGGCTATGGCTAAAAGCATACCTGTAACGGTGCTTGAAAGCCCTTGAGACAAAAGATACCTGTTTGCGTAGGAGTAAAGCACTCCGTAAATTCCCCACAGAGCAACCTGCAGAGCTATATAAAGTAAATTAGCTTTTTTCAAAATAAAACTCCTGTCAGTTTTTATTTCAGTATACTATCACAGATAGAGCGTTGTTTCAAGTAAAAGAATAACAGCCGAGGTTAGTCGGCTGTTTAAATTTAGGTTTATCAGGTATCATTTCTCAACAGACTCGCCTATGGGATGAATCACATCGTAGCCTGCAAGGTATTTTTGAATCAGAGTTGCATCCTTGACGCTCAGCTTGTCTGCGTCGATTATCATAGCAGCAAGAATGCCTGTTTCTGAAAGGGTTTCTATTTTTGCCAGATGCTTCTGGATTGCAGTGGCATCTTTAATATTAATCTTACCGTCTTCATTTGCATCGCCTACAAGGTAGTGCCCAGGAACAGGGTTAATTACATCAAGAGGTGCGAAAGCTTCAAAATCCAAAAAATACAAATTATAGCCTTCAAGATTCTTTTTGCTGTCGTATACAGCCTCAAGAGAATACTCTGTATAACCATAATCTGTTTTTATGCGGCCTGATACATCTCTGTCGCTTACTGCGATGTCGTGACCTTGAACGTCAAACTCAAAGGTTTCTTTCTCACCGTTTTCATATATAACATCAACTATGGTTCCTACACCTGTTCGGCTTATCTGCTTAATGGTCATATCAGCCACGGTTTTATGCTCTTTAAAGGTAAGACCCTCGATTGCCTCTTCTACGTCATAGCAGGTGAGTGAGTATTCTCCGCCCCAGTCTCTTATGGTAACTTCCAAACCGTTTACGTCCAAAACATAATCATCAAGGGGATATCTGATGTATTCAAGTTCCTCGTCAGCAACTGTTGCAGACACAGATGTTCCGTCTTTTAAATTGATATTAAATGCCATTCCCTGCCACAAAGGCTTATAAACATCTTCGTATTCGGTTTTGTCGGGAAGTTTTGTGATTTCGATATTATCTACAGGATTGGGAACTACCTCAACGGGAATCTCTACGGTATACCCCATATATTTTGCGTAGAGGTAGTTTTCCTTGCCTACCTTCCAAGGGTTAACATCCTGAGTGCTGTAGAGTTCAACGCCCCATCCGTAATCATCATAAAAGAACATTGCCTCGTCGGTTGTGGATGTGCCGTCTTTATAGTGAACGGTTACAGTATCATCCATATCAAAGTCACAGATATAATAGTAGTCGCCTACTCCCACTTCACTTTCCCATACTCCATTGCTGTAGTTCTCATAAAGAACAATGGGGTCCATATCAAGCTCAAAGCTTTCTACGGGATTTTCGATGATTGTATATTCAACCTCTACCAGTGTTTCACCGCAGGTTATCTGTATTGCAACTTTGTTGTTCTCCTTAACAACCTCACCCTTATCGTTGCGGACAAAATCCCAGTTAACTTCATTGTTGCCTAAATCGGGATAGGTGTTGCGGTCAAAGCCCCAGACATCGTATCTGCCGTCTGAAAGCTCATATAAGATTCTGAGCCCACTAAGGTCTGCTGTGTCTTCTTCTGCACCTTCGAAACAAGTCGAAGTGGTGAGTTCCTGCACAACAGTTGCGGATATTACCTTAACTTCTTCCTCTGCCGAAACAGTAACGGTTACCACAGAGAGCACTATAAGTATAGCTGTCAGTAATGCCAAAAACCTTCTTTTAATCATAAAAAAATCCTCCTGTTCTTAAAATCAATTATATCAGTATGAATCCTTTTTTTCAATATAAATGTAATAATGGACTGTCTATTGACTTTATTTCTAAGTAGGACTAAAATATTATGGTAATATTTTCATTTCGGAGGATTTTTAAAATATGAGACAGTTTAAAACAGAATCCAAAAAGATGTTGGATATGATGATTAACTCTGTTTATACAAACAGAGAGATTTTCTTAAGAGAGCTTATTTCGAATGCAAGTGACGCAATTGATAAAAGATACTTTCGCTCACTTACAGACTCAGCCTTTGCACTGGAGCGTGATAAGTATGGTATCGATATTTCTATTGATAAAGAAAACCGCATTATTAAAATCCGTGACAACGGTTGCGGTATGACAGACAAGGAGCTTGAAGAAAACCTTTCTACCATTGCTCACTCGGGCTCAGGTACGTTTAAAAGCGAAAACACCGACGAGAATATAAGCATCATCGGTCAGTTTGGCGTAGGCTTTTACTCGGCCTTTATGGTAAGCAAGAAAATCACCGTACGCACTCATGCCATAGGCTCGGATATTGCTTACTGCTGGGAAAGCGAAGGTACCGAGGGATACACAATTGCTCCCTGCGAGTATGCTCCCTTTGGCTCTGAAATTACTCTTTACATCAAAGAGGATACAGACACCGAAAACTTCACTGAGTTTTTAGACCAGTACAAGATTAAAGAGCTTGTTAAGCGTTATTCCGACTATATTCGATATCCTATCCGTATGGATGTGGAGTTTACAAAGACAGTTCCCGCTGAGGACGAAAACTCTGAGCCTAAGTATGAAACTGTAGTTGAGAATCAGACCCTTAACTCTATGGTGCCCTTGTGGCATAAGTCTTCAACAGAAGTTACCGACGAGCAGTATGCAGATTTTTACAAGGCGACCTTCTACGACTATAATGCACCCGTAAAAACCATTCAGGCTCATATCGAGGGTACCGTTGAGTACGAAACCCTTATGTTTATTCCTGCAAAGGCTCCCTTTGATTACTATTCTAAGGGTTATCAGAAGGGGCTGACTCTTTACAGCAACGGCGTAATGATTATGGACAAGTGTGCCGATTTACTGCCCGACTATTTTAACTTTGTAAAGGGTGTTGTGGACAGCTCTGACCTTACTCTTAATATTTCACGCGAAACTTTACAGCAGAACTATCAGCTAAGAACCATTGCAAAAAGCTTAGAGAAGAAAATCCGCACAGAGCTTTTAAAGCTTTTAGAGCAGGATAGAGAAAAGTACACAGCTTTCTTTAAGGAGTTCGGCGCTGTGCTTAAATTCGGCGTGTACAACGATTACGGTGCAAATAAGGATACCTTAAAGGATTTACTTGTGTTTAAATCTTCTGCGACAGGTAACTTTATTTCTCTTAAAGAATATTGTGATGCAATGCCCGAGGATCAGAAGGCAATCTACTACGCCTACGGTGCAACTGCAGAGCTTGCCGAAAGCTTACCCAGAACCACTTTGGTAAGAAGCAAGGGCTATGACGTTTTAATTTTTACTGACGAGGTTGATGAGTTTGTAGCTACAACACTGCAAAGTTTCGCAGGCAAGGATTTCGTAAACGTTACTTCGGGTAATCTTGACCTTTCTTCAGATGATGAAAAAGAGAGCGTCAAAACTTTAAATGAAGAAAGCAAAGAGCTTCTTGAATTTATGGGCGAGGTGCTTAAAGGCGAGGTTAAGGCTGTGCGTTTTTCAAACACAGTAGGAGAGCATCCCGTAAGCTTAATAAGCGAAGGCTACCTTTCTGCCGAAATGGCAAGGGTGCTTTCTCAGCTTCCCGGCAGCGAGGGAATGGCACTTGCTCAGACTGTTCTCGAGATTAATATGAATCACAAGCTTTGTGACACTTTAAAGGGACTTTACGAAACCGACAAAGAAAAGCTTAGTGGCTATACAGAAATCCTCTATGCTCAGGCTCGTCTTATAAGCGGTCTCGAGATTAAGGACCCTGTAAAGCTCAGTTCTCAGATTTGCGACTTGCTTACCTGACAAATCCCTCTTTAAGGAGGCACTATGAAGAAACGAATGAAGCTTACCTACACAAAGGTAATTACAATCGGTTTTGCTTTACTTATATTCTTAGGTGCGTTTGTACTTATGCTTCCTATATCTTCCAGAAGCGGAGATTGGACCCCTTTTACAAATGCACTTTTTACCTCGACTTCGGCTACTTGTGTAACGGGGCTTATTGTTTATGATACCTTTACACATTGGTCGCTGTTCGGTCAGATTACTATAATAACCTTAATCCAAATCGGCGGTTTGGGGTTTATGACCATTATCACAATGTTTTCTTTTCTTTTAAAACGACGCATCGGTTTAAGAGAAAGAAGGCTTTTGATGGAGTCATCGGGTTCCCTTGAGCTTAAGGGTGTAATTAGAATGATTCGAAAAATCCTTTACGGTACTTTTATTACTGAAGCTGTAGGTGCAGTACTCTTAAGCATTAGATTTGTTCCGAAAATGGGTTTGCTAAAGGGAATTTACAACGCGGTTTTTCATTCAGTCTCAGCTTTTTGCAACGCAGGTTTTGACCTGATGGGAAGATACGAACCTTTTTCTTCACTTACGCTGTTTTATGACGATGTATTGGTAAACCTTACCGTATGTGCTCTTATTATCGTTGGCGGTGTCGGCTTTATTGTGTGGAACGATATTTTTAATCTCCGCCAGAATATCCGCAGGTACACTCTTCACTCAAAAATTGTGCTCATTACTACAGGGGTACTGCTTTTAATCGGTACAGTGCTGTTTTATATTTTTGAGCGTGACGGGGTGCTTTCCGATATGCCCGAGCATAAGCGATGGCTGGTTTCGTTTTTTCAGTCTGTAACTCCGCGTACTGCAGGCTTTAATACTGCTGATTTGGCAAGTATAAGTCATAGTACAGTTATTATTTTCTGTTTGCTTATGTTTATCGGCGGAAGCCCCGGCTCTACTGCAGGCGGTGTAAAAACTACTACGTTTGCGGTGCTTGTGCTTTCAGCCTTTGCCTCGGCAAGGCGAAATAATTCCATTACTGTTTTTAAAAAGCGACTTGAGGAAAAAACAGCCCGTCAGGCAAGTGCCGTTGTAGTAACTTACATTTTGGTATTGTGCGTGGCTATAATGATTATGTGTGCTCTGGAGCCTTTTTCTATGACTGCCATTGTTTTTGAGGCTGTATCGGCAATGGGCACAGTCGGAGTTACAATGGGCATAACGCCTGAGCTTTCTGTAGCTTCAAAGTATGTGGTGATTTTGCTTATGTATGCAGGCAGAATCGGCGGACTTACACTTATGCTGACTCTTGCGGAAAAACGCAAGCAGGTAGCTGTAAAACGTCCCTCAGAACAAGTATTAATCGGATAAGAGGTTTTTGTTATGAAATCAATTCTTGTAATCGGTCTTGGCAGATTCGGATATCACCTTGCACTTAAGTTTTCTCAGCTTGGCAATGATGTGTTGGTTGCTGATATTGACGAGGAGCTTGTTGAAAGGTATGCTAACGAGTTTGAGGATTCCAGAATCTGCGATTGCTCTGACGAAAATGTAATAAGCTCATTAGGAGTTTCAAATTTTGACTATTGCATTGTTGCGGTTGGTACCAATTTCCAGTCAGCTATGGAAATTACAGCTCTTTTAAAAGAGTTCGGTGCAAAGTGTGTTATTTCAAAGGCAGGCTCTGCCAGACACGCTAACCTGCTTAAAAAAATCGGTGCAGACCAAGTAATTTATCCTGAGCGTGACGTAGCCGAGAAAACTGCCATAAGGCTTAACGTAAAAAACATTTTTGATTATATCGAGCTTACCGAAGATTACGCAGTGTACGAAATTCCTGTTCCCCATGATTGGGTAGGAAAGACAGTCGGCGAGGTTGACGTAAGACGTAAATATTCCGTTAACATCATTGCCGTAAAGCGTGACGGCAAGCTTGATACAGAGCTTACTGCTGATTATGCCTTCCTTAATGGCGAGCATCTTGTGGTTATCGGCAGAGCAGACAGAGTTTATAAGCTGGCTTCAAAATAAACAGAGACGGGACTTTTTATGATAAGTATTTTGGGTAGAATTTTTCTTAAAAATAAAAGCAAAGACACTCCCGACGGCAGACGTGCTTGGGGTGCACTTTGCAGTATTGCGGGTATTGCACTTAATATCCTGCTTTTTGCAGGTAAGCTTTTAGCAGGTACCTTGGCAGGCTCAATTGCAATTACCGCAGATGCCTTTACGACGCAGGCTCTTCGTTGATTACTCTTGTGGGTTTTCGCTTTTCAGGCAAAAAGCCTGACCCCGAGCATCCTTTCGGTCATGGCAGGTTTGAGTATATATCGGGACTTTTAGTATCGGTTATCATAATTGTTGTCGGCGTTGAGCTTATGACATCGTCTATAGGCAAAATTGTAAATCCCGAGCCCATAGCTGACAATTGGATGCTTTCTGCTGTTATTTTAGGTGTTTCTATTTTAGTTAAGCTTTATATGTTTTTCTATAACCGCAGGGTAGGTAAAGCCATAAACTCTGCTGGTATGAAGGCTACAGCGATGGACTGTATTTCAGATTCAATAGCAACTGCAGTTGTACTTCTGTCGCTTGTTATCGGCGTTTACTTTGACGTAATGATTGACGGTTGGTGCGGTGTGTTGGTGTCCTTGTTTATCCTTTTTGCAGGCTTTAAGTCCGCAATGGAAACCTTAAAGCTTTTACTTGGCGCTCCTCCCGAAAAGGAGTTTGTAGAGGCTGTCGAGGCAACAGTGCTTGCCCACCCTGTTGTGCTTGGAATTCACGACCTGATTGTTCACGATTACGGCCCCGGCAGACAAATTCTCTCTCTTCATGCCGAGGTGGACGGAAAAGGTAATATTTACGAGCTTCATGATGAAATCGACCTTATAGAGCAGGAGATAGCCGAGGTTTACGGTTGCCTTGCGGTAATTCATATGGACCCTATTGAAACCGACAACGAGGTTACCAATTCCTACAGAATGTCTGTTGCAAAGCTTGTAAAGACGGTGCATCCCGATGTTACCATTCACGATTTTCGTATGGTTCCGGGAGTAACCCATACCAATCTGATTTTTGACGTAGTTGTGCCTTTCTGTATTAAAGATGACGACAAAAAGATTAAAAAGGAAATTTCGTCTCTTGTAAGCAAAAATCTTGAAAACTGCAATGCAGTAGTTCAGATAGACCGCCCCTTTACAAACTAAATATTTTTGTTGGTTGACATCCGTGCTTTAGGGTGGTATAATTTGCCTAATATTTATTTAAATGCAGTGAGCGAAAACAAGTAAGGAATTTGCCTGTACTTAAGAGAGCCGACGGGTGGTGCAAGTCGGTGGCAGGGTTTTCCCCAATACATTTCGTTAGCAGAGCACCGAAGGGCTTTATTATATTAGAGCTTGCGTAGGCTGTTACGGGTATGCCCGTTATAGCAGATGAGTATTTTACTCGCAGAGGTCTTTGCCGTGAGGCAAAGGCAAACCTGAGGTGGTACCGCGATTTTTCGTCCTCAAAAGAAGTTACGGCTTCTTTTGAGGTTTTTTATTTTTACTTTCAAAGGGGATTTTGAAATGACAATTATGGAAATGCTCGAGCGTAACGCCCGCCTTTACGGTAATGACGTTGCTCTTGTTGAAATTAACCCCGGTGTTCCTGAAACACGCCGTCTGACATGGCGTGACTACAGCCTTGTGCAGGAAACCGAAAAGAACTATTACCGCAGAGAAATAAGCTGGAATGTTTTTAACGAAAAGGCTAACCGATTTGCAAATGCTCTTTTAGAGCGTGGAATCAAAAAGGGCGACAAGGTTGCAATTCTTCTTATGAACTGCATCGAGTGGCTTCCCATTTACTTCGGCATTCTCAAGACAGGTGCCATTGCAGTGCCTCTTAATTTCCGTTATACCAGCGACGAGATTGAATACTGCCTTAATTTGGCTGATACCGATGCTCTTGTATTCGGCTCAGAATTTATCGGTCGTGTAGAAAATATCGAATCTAAAATCAGCGTAAACCGCTTGCTTATTTTTGCAGGAAGTGACACTTGTCCCACCTTTGCCGAGTCATATTCTGAGATGACCGCAGACTGCTCATCTAAATCTCCCGAGATTTTAATTGACGAAGAGGACTTTGGTGCAATTTACTTTTCATCAGGTACAACGGGCTTTCCCAAGGCTATTTTACATAAGCACAGAAGCCTTACCCATTCCTGCAAGGTAGAGCAGAACCACCACGGCCAGACCAAGGATGATGTTTTCCTTTGCATTCCTCCTCTTTACCATACAGGTGCAAAGATGCATTGGTTCGGAAGCTTACTGGTTGGGGGTAAAACAGTACTCTTAAAGGGTACAAAGCCTGAGTATGTTTTAGACGCAGTTTCTAACGAAAAATGCACAATCGTGTGGCTTCTTGTTCCTTGGGCTCAGGATATCCTCAATGCTCTTGACAGAGGTGACTTTAAAATCGAGGATTATAATTTGGATCAGTGGAGATTAATGCACATAGGTGCTCAGCCTGTTCCCATGAGCCTTATCAAGAAGTGGAAGGAATACTTTCCAAATCATCAGTACGACACAAACTACGGCCTTTCAGAGTCTATCGGCCCCGGTTGTGTTCACCTTGGTGTTGAGAATATTCACAAGGTTGGTGCTATCGGCAAGGCTGGTTACGGCTGGAGAGTTAAGATTGTAGACGAAGAAGGCAATACAGTAAATCAAGGTGAGGTTGGTGAGCTTTGCGTAAAAGGCCCCGGTGTTATGGAGTGCTACTATAACGACGAAGCTGCAACAGCCGCATCCATCAAAGGCGGTTGGCTCTTTACAGGCGATATGGCAAAAGAAGACGAGGACGGCTTTATCTTCCTTGTTGACCGTAAAAAGGACGTTATTATCTCAGGCGGTGAAAATCTTTATCCCGTTCAGATTGAGGATTTCTTAAGAGGCTATAACGCAATCGGCGACGTTGCGGTAATCGGTCTGCCCGACAAGAGGCTCGGCGAAATTGCCGCCGCAGTTATCCAGATTAAAGAGGGCTTTACCGCTACTGAGGAGGACATCAATAACTTCTGTATGGATTTACCCCGTTACAAGCGTCCTCACAGAATTATCTTTGCCGACGTACCCCGTAACCCCACCGGCAAAATCGAAAAGCCCAAGCTCCGCGAAATGTACGGCGGTGCAGGTTTAGTTGATGCACAGAACAAGTCATAATATTTTTTAAAATTTACATCGCTCATTTTTATAGTGGGCGATGTTTTATATTATAAATTAACATTTAATTTCTAAAAAGGCTTTAATATCCCGAAAGTTTATGCTACAATAATAAATTAGGTAAATATTTTATGATTACTTCCATAAATGGAGATGATTTTATGAGTACAAATATCCGCACCCTGTTGTCAGAGGGGGTATATTTTAACGAAATTAACGTGGACAGGTTTAAGACAATGCGTCTTACCGCCATTGCACTTTTGCCTTTGGAGAAGGACACAGCATCAGATTTTGCACTTCTTACTCAGGTGCTTACACGCTCTTGTAGAGAGTACCCCGATTTTACTGCACTTTCAAAGAAGCTCAGCTCGCTTTACGGTGCTTCGCTTTCGGCAGGGGTGCGTAAAATAGGCGAGACTCTTGCACTTACTTTTTCTATTGCAGGTATTGATGACCGATACGCGTTTAATGATGATATTGTTTCAAAAGAGCTTTCAGAGCTTCTTTTAAAGGTACTTTTCGAGCCTAATTTTAAAGAAGGCGTTTTTGTTAACGAGGAGGTAGAGCAGGAGCGACGCCAGCTTATTGACCTTGCAGACTCCGAGTTTAACGACAAGCGTGTTTATGCGAATTCACGGCTTGTCGAGAGCATGTGCAAAAACGAAGCCTTTGGTATCAAGCGTTACGGCAGTCGTGAAACTATTCTTAAATGCACACCCGAAAGTCTGAAGAAAGCTTGGGAAAGAATGCTTAAGGGTGCAAGCTTTGAGGTTTTCTATGTAGGTGGTGCAACGGCACAGGGTGCAAAAGAGATTTTTAAAGAAAAGTTTTCTTCTGTAGAGCGTGCTCCCGAAAAGCTTCATACCGAGATTATTCGCGAGGCTAAAGAGGTTAACAAGATTAACGAGACTATGGACATTGCTCAGGCTAAGATGCTTATGGGCTTTCGTACAAACTGCAGTGCGGGGGACGACGATACATTTGCAATGCGTCTTATGAACGTTATTTTAGGCTCGGGCACTCGCTCTAAGTTCTTTACTAATATCCGTGAGAAACAGAGCCTTTGCTATTATTGTTTCAGCCGATATAACCGCTTCAAGGGTATTTTAACCGTTGAAAGCGGTGTTGAAAGCAGCAATACCCAGCGTACTGTTGACGCGGTGCTTCATGAGCTTGAAGAAGTAAGAAACGGTAACTTCACCGACGAGGACTTACGCCTTGCAAAGCTTTCGGTAGCAAGCGATTTTGTAAGCATTTGCGACACCGTTACAGGTAACGAGGAATGGTTTGTTTCTCAGCTTACTGACCACGAGATTTTAACCGTTGAAGAAACAACCGCAAGGTTTAATGCCGTTACCAGAGAACAAGTTATTGAGGCGGCTAATAAGCTGACTTTAGATACAGTTTACATTTTAAAAGGAAAGGAGGAAGCATAATGCAGGTTAAAGAATATGAAAGCTTAAAGCTCAGAGAAAAATACTATGAAATCGAGCATAGCTCAGGCCTTAAGATTTTTGTTATGCCAAAAGAGGGTTACCGTTCTTCTTATGCAATAATCGGCACACCCTTCGGCAGTATCAACACTGAGTTTGAGCTAAAGGATGGCAAAGTAAGAGTCCCTGACGGTATTGCTCACTATCTTGAGCACAAGCTTTTTGAAAGCGAAGACGGCGATGCCTTTACAAAATATGCCGAAACAGGTGCCAACGGCAACGCCTACACAAGCTTTGACAAAACCTGTTATCTTTTCTCTTGTACAGAGCAATTTGAAAAGAGCCTTTCTATCCTTTTGGAGCTTGTGACAAGTCCCTACTTTACCGAGGAGACTGTTGCTAAGGAGCAGGGTATTATAGGTCAGGAAATCAAAATGTACGAGGATTCCCCCGAATGGAGGGTGCTTTTCAATCTTTTAGGTGCAATGTATCATAATCATCCCGTTAGGGTTGATATAGCAGGCAGTATAGAGTCTATTGCCGAGATTACTCCCGAAAGTCTTTATACCTGCTATAACAGTTACTACAATTTCCACAATATGGCACTTTCTGTTGTTGGAAACGTAGACGTTGACGAGGTGGTAAGGATTTGCGACAAGTACCTTAAAGAGCAGGAAAAAACCGAAGTTAAAAGCCTTTTTCCTGAGGAACCTTATGAAATTAAAGAAGCTTACGCAGAGCAGATTTTTCCTGTTGCTGTGCCGATCTTTAACTTTGGCTTTAAGCTTAAAGCCGACAAACTTCACAACGAAGACCAGCTTGCACATCTTGATATACTCTTGTTTATGCTTGCCTCTTCTACAAGTCCGATGTATCGCGAGCTTATGGACAAAAAACTTATAAATTCTACATTTGGATATGAATTTTTCGAGGGAGGCGGATATTCTGCACTTATTTTCTCAGGCGAAAGCCGAGACCCCCAAAAGGCTGCAGAGATTATCAAGTCATATTTCGATAAAGCCAAAGCCGAGGGACTTGACGCCAATGACTTTAACGATGCCAAAAAGGCAACCTACGGCGATGCCTTAAGCTCTCTTAACTCGGTTGATACAGTCGCAAATATGCTTGAGGATTTTTACTTTTCTAAAAGAAAAATTTTCGATTACTATGATGCAATCGGTAATGCCAATATTGAAAAAGCCTGTGAGCTATTAAACGAAATCGACACAGCTAATTCATCGCTGTCTGTTGTAAAGGGGGAGTAAGATGCCTGTTTCTTTTCCGAAATTAGGTCTTGAGTTTTTTATAAACTCCACCGCTTTTTCTATAGGTACGTTCGAGGTTAAGTGGTACGGAGTAATTATTGCCACAGGACTTTTGCTTGCAGTTCTTTACGGCATGAAGCGTGCTCCTTACTACGGTGTGGACCCCGATAAGCTTTTGGATGCAATTATTGTAGGTGTTATCCTTGCGGTAATTGGTGCAAGACTTTACTATGTAGCCTTTACGTGGGATTACTTTAAAGATGACCCCTTGCGGATAATAACCGACTTTCACGAAGGCGGACTTGCCATTTACGGTGGTATTATCGGCGGTCTTGTAGGCGGAGGTTTGGTTGCTTACAAAAAGAAGATTAATGTTTTTGCCTGTCTTGATTTGGCGGCGTTGGGTTTCCTTATCGGTCAGGGAATGGGTCGCTGGGGCAACTTTACAAATCAAGAGGCATTCGGCACCCCTACAGATTTACCATGGGGAATGGTAAGTGCAAATACCGGCGGTGTGGCTGTTCATCCTTGCTTTTTGTATGAATCTCTGTGGTGTCTTGCGGGCTTTGTGCTTCTTCATTTTTTCTCGAAGAAGTTCCAACAGTACAAAGGTCAAGTGTTTTTCATTTACCTTGTATGGTACGGCTTTGAAAGAATGATTGTAGAGGGGTTAAGAACAGACAGCCTTTATTTACCTTTCAGCATTTTCGGATACACCCCCAGAGTAAGCCAGTTGCTTTCAGCTTTAGTATTTATTGCAGGTGTTGCTCTGCTTATAATTTTCAGAAACAGAAAGGATAGGTTTGGTGCTATGATTATAGATGGCAAAATGGTATCAAAAAAAGTAAAGGACGAAGTGGCAGCGGAAATCAGTGCTCTTAAGGAAAAGGGCATTAAGGCTACCTTAGCTGTTGTAATTGTAGGTGACGACCCTGCATCCAGAGTTTACGTTAATAATAAAAAGAAAGCCTGCGAGTATACAGGTATTGAGTCATTAGAATTTGCACTTTCGGGCGATACAACTCAGGATGAGCTTTTAAAGCTTGTTGATGAGCTTAATAATAGGGAAGACGTAAACGGTATTTTGGTTCAGCTTCCTTTACCTAAGCAGATTGACGAAAAAGCAATTATCGAGGCAATAGACCCCAGAAAAGACGTTGATGCTTTTCATAAGAGCAACGTAGGCAGGATTATGATTGGCGACTACGACTTCCTGCCTTGTACTCCTGCAGGTGTTATGGAACTTTTAAAGGCTTATGACATCGACCCCGAGGGTAAGGAATGTGTAGTGCTTGGCAGAAGCAACATCGTAGGCAAGCCTATGGCAATGCTCCTTTTACACGCTAATGGTACCGTTACAGTAACTCACTCCAGAACACTTAACCTTAAGAAGGTTACAAGCCGTGCCGACATTCTTGTAGCCGCTATCGGTAAAGCTCGTTTTGTAACTGCCGATATGGTAAAGAACGGGGCGGTTGTTATTGATGTAGGTATTAACAGGGACAAAGACGGCAAGCTTTGCGGTGACGTTGACTTTGATAAGGTTTCGGCAAAAGCTTCGGCAATTACACCTGTTCCCGGCGGTGTAGGACCTATGACTATAGCAGTTTTAATGAAAAATACACTTAAGGCAGTAAAGCTTCAAAATAATAGTTGACAAAGTTTTCCCGTTGTGATATAGTGTATAAGCCGCTTATTGTGGGTCTATAGATGGCTTTGCCACACCCGACAGTAGCGAGTCTATAAAGGAAAAGGTGTACTAAAATGTATGCAGTAATCGAAACCGGCGGCAAGCAGTACAAGGTAGAGAACGGCGACGTAATCTATGTTGAGAAGCTTGAGGCTGAGGACAACACAACTGTTGAGTTCAAAGTAGTTGCTGTTGGTAATGATGACGGTATCACCGTTGGCACTCCTTATGTTGAGGGTGCAAAGGTAACAGCTGAGATCCTTAAGTCCGGCAAGGGCAAGAAAATCACTGTTTCCACTTACAAGCCCAAGAAGGGTGAAAAGAGAAAATTAGGTCACAGACAGCCTTACACAAAGGCCGTTATCAAGTCTATCACAGCTTGATATGATTAAAGTTTCTTTTGCCCAAAGTGGTGAATTTATCAAGGGCTTTACCCTTGAGGGTCACAGTGGCTCAGGCGTTGAAGGGTCGGACATTATTTGTGCAGCAGTTAGCTCTGCAGCTTATATGACGGTAAACACAATTACCGATGTTTTAAACCTCAACCCTGAAATACAAGTTGACGACGGCTTTATGGCAATAAAACTTTCTTCGGCCCAGTTTAAGAAGGCACAGGATATTCTGTGTGGCTTCAGACTTCATTTAACTGCTTTAAGTGAGCAGTACCAAGAAAACATTACAGTTAAAATTTCGGAGGTGTAAGGTAAATGCTTAAGATTAACATTCAGTTATTCGCTCATAAGAAAGGTATGGGTTCTACCAAGAACGGTCGTGATTCTGAGTCCAAGCGTCTTGGTGTTAAGCGTGCAGACGGTCAGTTCGTTTTAGCAGGCAACATCCTCGTTAAGCAGAGAGGTACTCATATCCATCCCGGTGAGAATGTAGGCAGAGGCTCTGACGATTCCCTGTTTGCTAAGATTGACGGCGTAGTACGCTTCGAGCGTATGGGCAGAGATAGAAAGCGTGCCAGCGTTTATCCTGTTGAGCAGTAATATCTAAGCTAAATGACGTGCGGAGTTTCTCCGCACGTTTTTTGTATTCTATTCTACCTATATTTCCTGTTTGTTTAGAGATAATAACATTCAGAGAACGGAGGTATTCTATGTTTGTAGATATAGCAAAAGTTTTTGTAAAAGCAGGTGACGGCGGTAACGGTGCCGTTTCCTTTCATAGAGAAAAGTATGTTGCCGCAGGCGGTCCCGACGGCGGTGACGGCGGCAGAGGCGGCAACGTGGTTTTTGTGGCTGACACTAACCTTTCTACATTGGCGGATTTTCGCTATAAGCGTAAATACGTAGCACCAAACGGCGGTTCGGGAATGGGCGGCAGACGCAACGGCAAAAAGGGCGAAGACCTTGTTGTAAGGGTTCCTCAGGGTACTCTTATTAAAGATGCCGAAACGGGCCGTGTTATTGCTGATATTTCGGGCAAAGAGCCTGTTGTAATAGCCAAAGGCGGCAAAGGCGGATGGGGTAATCCTCACTTTGCTACTCCTACACGCCAAATCCCCAGATTTGCAAAGCCCGGTTTACCCGGTGAAGAGTTCGAGGTAACCTTAGAGCTTAAGCTTCTGGCAGATGTAGGTCTGGTAGGCTTTCCCAATGTTGGCAAGTCCACACTTCTTTCAGTGGTTTCCGAGGCAAAGCCTGAAATTGCCAACTACCACTTCACAACAATAACACCGAAGCTTGGTGTAGTATATTCAGTACCCGGCACGTCATTTGTAATGGCCGATATCCCCGGTCTTATCGAAGGCGCATGGGAAGGCAACGGCTTAGGTCACAGATTTTTACGTCATGTTGAGCGTTGCCGTATGCTTATTCACGTTGTTGACGTTGCAGGCAGTGAGGGCAGAGACCCTAAAGAGGATTTCAATATTATTAATAGTGAGCTTAAGAATTTTAACGAGAATTTAAGTAAGCTTCCTATGATAGTAGCAGGTAACAAGTGCGACCTTGCAACAGATGAGCAAGTTGCCGATTTTGAAGTTTTTGTAAAGGAGCAGGGTTACGAATTCTTCCCTATAATGGCTCCTATTAACGAGGGCGTTGATGCTCTCTTAAATAAAACCGCTGAAATGCTTTCAAAGCTTCCTCCGGTAACAATTTACGAAGCAGAACCTGCACCTCAGGTTGAGGTTGAGGATATCAAGGACAGAAGCGTTAAGATTACAAACAACGACGGTGTATATTTTGTTGAGGGCAAGTGGCTTTTACGCGTTCTTAACAGTACCAATTTTGATGACTTTGAAAGCCTCAACTACTTCCAGAATGCTCTTGTAACCTCAGGTGTAATAGATGCACTTAAGGAGGCAGGTATTGAGGAAGGCGACACAGTTTCTATTTATGATGTAGAGTTCGACTTTGTGGAGTAATTTATGGATAAAGAACTTGATGTTACTGCAATGCCGTCTTTAAGCCTTGCGTTTATCGGTGACAGTGTTTATGAAATTTTAGTTCGCGAGCACTTGTGCAAGGGTCATGTTGGCAAAGTAGGCGTAATGAATAAGCTTAAGGTAGATATGGTGTGCTGCAAAGCTCAGGCAGAAGCGGTAAAGAAGCTTTTACCTGTGCTTTCTGAAGAGGAGCAGGGCGTTTTCCGCCGCGGCAGGAACGTAACCGTAAATTCTGCCTCTAAAAGCTCTTCTATTGCTGATTACCATGCCGCAACAGGTTTAGAGGCACTTTTCGGCTATCTTTACTTAAGCGGCAGAGAAGAACGATGTCGGGAACTTTTTAATATTATAATTAAAGAAGACAAATAATAATTTGGTTTGTTGTGATAAAATCCTTTTAAAAGTATTATTAATACAGGTGATTTTATGAAAAAGAAGCTTACCCTCCAAAACGTAAAGAACTTTATAGTGGACTATGCCATTATTATTGTCGGCTGTTTTTTGTATGCTGTCAGTATGGCGTTGTTTTCTTCGCCGAATGACATAGCTCCCGGCGGAGTTATTGGTATAAGTATTCTGATTAATCATCTTTTACCCATGCTCCCCATAGGTATACTTTCCTTGGTGCTTAATATTCCGCTGTTTATCTGGGGCGGTATTGAAATCGGTTGGAAATATCTATCTCGTTCGCTTTCCGCAACGGTTATTTCTTCGATTATGATAGATTCATTCGAGCTGGAGTTTATTGCAAATATCGTCAAGCCTTATACAGGCAACCCATTGCTTGTGTGTATTTTTGGCGGCATACTCAGTGGTGCAGGAATGTCACTGATTTTTAATCGCGGCGGCTCTACAGGCGGTACCGATATTGTATCTCGTATTATGCACAAGAAAAAACCCCACGTTTCTCTGGGCAAGTTTATGCTTGTGTGTGATGCTTTTGTGGTTATAACTGCAGCAATTGTATACGGCAATATCGAAAATGCCCTTTATGCAATTGTGTTTATTTTTGTGGTTACAAAGGTTATCGATACTATTGTTTACGGCTTTGCCCGTAATAACGGTAAGCTTCTGTTTATTGTAACCTCTCATTTTGACGAGGTAACCGAGCTTATATTAAGGGATATCGATAGGGGAGTAACCCTTCTGGATGCTCAGGGCGGCTATAATAAGGATGACAAAAAGGTTATCCTTTGTGCGGTCAGACCCAATCAGGTGCACCAGACAACGGTACTTGTTCGCTCTGTAGATCCCAATGCCTTTGTAATTGTTACCACAGCGGGTACCATAAGCGGCGAAGGCTTCGAGAATGACGGGTTGTCGTAATAATGAAATTTGCCTTTCAGGCAAAATAAATATATCTGTCGATATATGAAATATTGCAGGCAATATGAAGTATTTTCTGACGAAAATATTAAGGGTCGCTACGCTCCTTATTGATAGTAGCTTTATTATAAACGCGGCGTTAGCCGACACAAACATATTTGTTTATGCAAATACTTCATAATTAAGTTACTTCATTTGCGGTAAGGCAAACTTCATTCGACCGGACAGGTCGAAATTTACCCTTGACAAATGAGTGTTTGACGTATATAATTAACCTGTTATGTGTGAAAGTATGCATAACAGGTTTCTTTTTATATAGAAACAGGAAGATAATCCTTGCGTTGAAGCGGATTTCAACGCCAACAGACCAGAAGGAGGTGTCAAAATGGCAGTAAAGGCAAATTACGAGACCGTCCTCGTTCTTTCCTTAAAGAACGGCGAGGAGGCAGCTCAGGCTCTTCTTGAGAAGTTTACAAAGCGTATCGAGAAGTATGCTACACTGCAGAGCGTTGATGAGTGGGGCAAGAGAAAGCTCGCTTATCTCATCAATAAGGAGGCAGAGGGTTACTACGCACTCATTAACTTTGAGTCCACACCCGACTTCCCCGCAGAACTCGACAGAAGATATAAGATTACTGACGGTGTTCTTCGCTCTATCATTGTTAAGAAAGACGAATAATTTAAGGCAGGCACGTGCATAGTGTCATTGAAAGGATGAAGTTAAGTGTTAAACAGAGTAGTTTTAATGGGCAGATTAGTTGCAGACCCTGAGCTTAAAACAACAGCTTCAGGTGTCTCTGTAACCACATTCCGTATTGCGGTTGACCGCAGCTACGTGAAAAGTGGCGAGGAACGTCAGGCGGATTTCTTCGATATCGTTGCATGGCGTTACACTGCCGAGTTTATTTGCAAACATTTCAGAAAGGGTTCCCTTATCGCTATCGACGGAAGTCTCCAGAGCCGCACTTATCAGGCTAAGGACGGTACAAACCGCTACGTTGTAGAGGTTGTTGCCGATAACGCTTCCTTTACAGGCGAAAGAAGAGACAGCTCCGCAGGGTTTAGCGGTGGCTACAGTCAGCCTGCTCCTCAGTATACAGAGCAGACTCCTTCTTACTCCAATGGTTCTTCTCAGGACTTTATGGAAGTACAGTTGGACGACGACCTTCCCTTCTGATAAATCTTTGATTTTACGCAACATAAGTTGCTTTCCACTAATATTACGAAAGGAGAATTCCTCATGAACGACAGACCTAACAGTCACAGAAAAGCTCGCAAGAAGGTTTGTGCTTTCTGCGTAGATAAAGTAGAGAAGATTGACTACAAGGATATTAACCGTCTCCGTCGCTATATGTCCGAGCGTGCTAAAATCCTTCCCAGACGTGTAACAGGTACATGTGCAGCACACCAGAGAGAGCTCACCGTAGCTATCAAGCGTGCTCGTTACCTTGCACTTCTTCCTTATTCTTCAGACTAATATGTCACTAATTAACCGAGGCTTGAAGCCTCGGTTTTTTTTATTTAATCATCATATTTGCATCACAAATTAATGGTATTGTTGGTTAAAATTGAATAATTCCGTTTAAATAACTAAATATATTGCCACTATTTGTACAAACAAACAAAAATTAAATAAAAGGAAAATTATTGTTGATTTTTAACTAAACCTCCGTTATAATATAATGGTAAAATTAGGTGGGGTAGTGTACCCTTTTGGCATTTGTGGTATATAGTTTGTACAAATATACAATATATAGGCACAGCGACGGCGGTCAGACGTGCGTATCGCTAAGGGCGAAAATTCTCACCTTTTCAATGCGAATTGAAATTAGGAGGTAATTATTTAGTTATGAAAACTCTTACAAAAAGTTTAGTTAATCGTTCTCTGTCGGTTTTACTTGTGCTGATGATGGTTTTCTCACTGCTTACAGTAGGCTTAACCTCAGCCTCAGCCGCCGAAGTAGAAATTGCAGAGACAGGTGCAAGCGTAACCTACGCTGTAGGTGACTACATTTATATGAAAAACTTCACTCCTTCAGGTTGGTCAGCCAGCTGGTTCTATAGTGACGTGTATGAATGGGCTCATCTTTATAACTCTTCAACAAATGCTTCTATAGACATAAAGTTTGAACTTGTAGAGGGCACAGACAATGCTGCAAGTGCTGTTTATGGTGCAAAGATTACAACTGCAGGTACATATACCCATGTAGTCTTTACCCGTAGCCATAGCGAGACCGACCCATGGAATAACTGTAACCAGACAGGTGACATTCCTCTTGATGCTACAAACAACTGTTACACAAACGTGGTTGTAGGCGGAACAACCTACACAGGTAGCGTTTATAATGGTGGCGGCTCAGGCGGTACAACTACAGATGCTTCTTTCTGGGTTGACCTTGATGGCGACAGCACAACTACTTACGATATAATCTATCCCGATGTAAGCGGAACAACTTATACAATTTACTTGCCTTCCAGCGTACAGTATAATTCCGACGGCGTTAAGTTCAGTGTTACCTTCTTTGCGTCTGAGGGTACATCCATGACAATCGGCGGTGCATCAATCTCGTCCACCGGTTCCACTTATACTTTCCGGGAAGCTAACTATAATATAGCAGGCGATATTTCCGGCTCTCTCAAAATTATGAAGTCAGAAAATGTTTCTTCTATCCACACTACTACCAATGTAGATGTTCCTCAGGGTACATATCAGGGCTATGAGCATAAGGACGATTTCGAGACCAAAGGTTCCATCGTTGTAATCGGTGCAGACGGTGTGCAGAAAAACGAAGACACAGTTCTTAAGAAGATTAAAGGCCGCGGTAACTCCTCTTGGGAAGCTTCCCATAAGATTATCGGTAAGTATGCTTTCAACATTACATTAGATAAGAAAGCAAAGCTTCTTGACGAAAGTGCAAAGTCCAAAAAATACTGTCTTGTTTCTTACAATGCTGACGAAGCAAGAATGAGAAATATGATTGTTTACGAGCTTGCTCAGCAGATTGGTGTTAACTTTGCTCCCGACTACGAGACAGTTGACCTTTATAACAACGGCTACTACATCGGTACCTATCTCCTCACCGATAAGGTTGAGATTGGCGACCCCCTTGTTGACATTGTTAACCTTGACGATATTAACGAAATGCTCGGTACTGATGAAGATGCAGGCATTTACGGCACAAACTATGGTCTCTATGACGACGATTCAACTATGACTCGTGCATACGAAGGCGGCTCTTCCATTGACGATACTTCTACCAAGGGCTTCTACAAGTACATCTCTAACCTCGAAGAGCCCGATGAATCCGAGTATGCCGACTCAGGCTTCCTTCTCGAGTTCGAGCTTAACGAGCGTTTCGATGATGAAATCTCAGGCTTTATTTCCACAAAGGGTCAGCAGATTGTTTGTAAGTACCCCGAGTTCGCTACAAAGAACGAAATCAAGTTCATTATGGACAAGTGGAATACTGCCGAAGCTCTTATGTATGACGAAGATGCTACTTACGAAGAGCTCGACGCAGTTATCGACGTAGAGTCCTTTGCTAAGATGTACCTCATTCAGGAGCTTACAAAGAACCTTGACGGCGGTGCTACATCTTACTACGTATATTACGATGGCGGTAAGCTTCACGCAGGCGTTGCTTGGGACTACGACTGGACACTTGGCCAGTACGCTAAAGAGTATACCGACCGAGTTAACTCGGGCAGTGATTTCTACGACCAAGTAGATGCTGACCCCTCTGTATATGGCGGTTGGTACCTCAACTCCAAGAACATCTACGGTGCTTCTACCCTTAATGCTCAGGCGGCTCTTTGCCAGAATGATGCATTCTGGGGTGTTGTAGCTGCCGAGTGGAATGAGATTTTCTATTCCGAGGCTCTTAAGTTTACAGACAGCACAGTTTCCTCTGTTTCCGACTTAGACGGTATTCTTCTTGACTTCTATAACACAGTTAAGGCTACTACCGAAATGGATGAAGCTAAGTGGGGACTTATCGCAAGCGACCCCTTTATTACAAACAACTGGGGCTCAACCGATACAGGCGACAACCACAACGCAGCTGTAGTATGGCTTAATAACTGGATGTACAACCGTCTTGTTTGGATGGATAAATATCTTAATCCCGATAATGCAAATTATCCCAACTTAGCACCTTATAATGTGGATTACGATATTCAGCCTCCTATGGTAACAGTTGACAAGGCTTCTTACCAGATGGGCGAAACAGTAACCCTTACAATTGACGACAAAACAGACGGTACATATACCTATACTATTTATAAAGATGGTGAAGAGGTCGGCACAACCGAGTCCGATACCTACACCTTCACAGCAGAAAACAAGGGTACAGCTAACTACACAGTTAAAGCTACCTCAATAACCTCAGGCAAGGCTTCTGCCGCATCAGATGCCGCCGCGGTTAACGTAGAAGGCTTTAATTTTGCAATCGACGTAACTGCTCCCGAGACTGCAACAGTTGGTGAAGAAATTGTTATCACAGCAACTTCTAACTCCGACGAAACTGTAACCTACACTCTTTACAACACCACAACAGACGAAAAGGTTCTTGTTGGCACAAACGATACAGGCAGCTTCTCGAATTCTGCAACCGAGGAAGGCTCTTACAGCTACACTCTTGAGGCTTCAACTACTGTAGATGGCGACGTGCTTACAGCGACCTATGACTTTACAGTTGAGGTTACTCCCTTCCAGTTCAGCGTTACACTTAATGCACCTTTAGAGGTAGAAGCAGGTCTCGACCTTACACTTTCTGCAACAACTAATTCAAATGCAACCGTTACTTATACCTTTAAGGATGGAAACGACAATATCGTTGCAACAAATAACAATGGTATCTACAAAGTTTCTGTAGAATCCGACGAAATCGGCAATGACTATACTTATTATGTAGAGGCAACAACCACCGTTGCAGGCAAAGAGTATAACGCAACTTCCGAATTAAAGACAATTACAGTTACTGCTGTTAAGGATGCTTACGACGTAACTGTTTACTTCAAGAGCACAAGCACCTTAGGCTACAAGCCTTTGATTACAACTATAGGTGCTGTTGACGACTTTACAGACAAAGAGATGACTAAGGATATCTTCATCGGCAAGAATCCTTCTCAGACTGCTTCTTACTACTGGTACAAAGCAGAGGTTAAAGTCTCAAAGGCTTCTCCTGCTCTTAGTATCAGCGTTCTTTCAAGCCGTTACGCAATGGAGAGTAGTATTTCACTCAACATTACAGAGACAGGTACTATTTACCTTGCGGTTGATGACCTCAACGCAGGCAACAAAATGGAAAACCTCACCGATTGGGACGAGGCTGACCGTAACTGGTGCGAAAGTGCACTTCATATGGTTTACGATGAAACTTTGGACGGCGAGGAAGAGCTTGCCGCAGTTTCCGCAAACTTTGTAATGCGTTATGTTGGCGATGCCAACGGCGACGGCGATGTTAACATTAAGGACGCAACTCTTATCCAGAAGAGTGTCGCTAACATCACAACTCTTGATGACACAGCCGCTATAGTATCCGACGTTACTAATGACGGCTTTGTTACAATCAAAGATGCAACTGCTATTCAAAAGCAGCTAGTAAATCTTTGATTTCCTATACTTATAAATATTATAGGAGGTTAAATCAATGAAGATTAAATCAATTTTCAAACGCTCATTAGCAATTCTTCTGTCTTTGATGATGCTTCTCACAAGCGGCATCGTCACTGCAGTCGCCGCTAATGTAGACTTGGCTCCCACAGGTGCAAATGTGTCAAATGGCACAGTTATCTACTTTGATAACTCAA
>JAUNEH010000087.1:0-4973 GCA_030525665.1 Ruminococcus sp. | reverse complement strand
AGATGCCGAGGTTGTGCATTCTCTTGCCAAATGGAAGCGTCTGGCTTTAAAGCGTTACGGCTTTACTGTAGGCGGCGGACTTTATACCGACATGAATGCCATAAGACGCGATGAAGAGCTTGACAACATCCACTCTATCTACGTTGACCAGTGGGACTGGGAAAAGGTTATTACTCGCGAGACTCGTACCCTTGATTACTTAAAGCTTATTGTGTCTGCTATTGTTGACGCAATCTGCCATACTAATGACAGATTGCAGGTGCGTTTTCCTCAGCTTACCACTAAGCTTTGCCGAGAGGTTTCTTTCGTTACCACTCAGGAGCTTGAGGATATGTATCCCGACCTTACAGGTGACGAAAGAGAAAACGAGTACCTCAAAGAGCATAAGACTGCATTCATTATGCAGATTGGCGGTGCATTAAAGTCAGGCAAGCCCCATTCTAACCGTGCTCCCGACTATGACGACTGGTCTTTAAACGGTGATATTTTATTCTGGAATGATACTTTAGAGCGTGCATTTGAGATTTCCTCTATGGGTATCAGAGTTGATGCCGAGGCTTTAGACCGTCAGCTTACTATTTCAGGCTGCGACGACAGACGTGAGCTTCCTTTCCATAAAATGCTTTTAAATGACGAACTCCCCCTTACTATCGGCGGTGGTATCGGACAGTCACGCCTTTGTATGCTTATGTTAGGCTCTGCCCATATCGGCGAAGTGCAGAGTAGCATCTGGGACAGTGAAACTGTCCGCATCTGCGAAGAAAATAATATACCTTTACTGTAACTTTAAACCTCACCAACTGTTCGGTGAGGTTTTTTGTATATCATTTTATCTCAGGAGGAAAAATCATGAGAAAAATCTTAGTAACAGGTGGAACAACTTTTGTAAGCAAATACACAGCTTCGTATTTTGCGGGCAAAGGCGGGGATGTATATGTTCTCAATCGTAACACCAAAAAGCAGGTAGAAGGCGTCAGGCTTATTGAAGCTGATAGGAACGATTTGGGGGATAAACTAAAAGCCTACAGTTTCGATTTGGTGATTGATGTTTGTGCTTACACGAAAAGCGACATTGTTAAGCTTACTGATGCGTTAGGCGATTTTAAGAATTATGTGTTAATAAGCTCCAGTGCTGTTTATCCCGAAACTTTGCCTCAGCCATTTAATGAGGAAATGGAGTGCGGAGAAAATTCAGTTTGGGGTATGTACGGAGTTAACAAGCTTGAGGCTGAAAAGGAGCTGCAAAAGACAGTTCCTCAGGCATATATACTAAGACCGCCTTACCTTTACGGTCCAATGCAGAATCTTTATCGCGAGCCCTTTGCTTTTGATTGTGCCGATATGGACAGAGCTTTCTGTATACCGAAAGACGGCAACATGAGTCTGCAATTTTTTTATGTAGAGGATTTGTGCAAGTTTATTGAAATAATTACAGAGAAACAACCTGAAAATAAAATTTTCAATGTTGGCAATAAGGAAAGCGTAACCGTTGAGGATTGGGCAAAGCTTTGCTACAAAGTTGTAGGCAAGGAGATGGAAAAAGTTTATGTTGGAGAAAAACATTATCAAAGAGATTATTTTCCATTTCACGATTATGACTATAGGCTGGACGTAAGCAGAATGCTTGCTCTCATGCCTGACACAAAGCCGCTTACAGACGGACTTTTGGAAGAATATATGTGGTATTCCGAGCATAAAGAGACAGTTAATAAAAAGCCTTTGATTGATTACATAGACAAAAATATTTTTTAAACGAAAAAATTACCGCCCTGAGGTTAAAATCTCGGGGCGGTTTGTGCTTAATTAATTGTCAGAGTTTCATTGTCTTTCGATAAGGTTGTATTTAATCATAAGTCTTTCGGACATTAGTGCAAGGTTATCAAAATAACAGCCTGTTATTGCGTAGGTAGCCACATTTGCTACACACATAATCAAAAGTCCTGCTACAAGTAAAATGCTTATTGCGACAGCTCCGTCAAAAATTGGAGTTACAAATCTGAAAATGAGCACAGCACCGACTATGGTTGCTATTATGTCGATTATACACATAACAAACATATATACGCAGTATCCTCTTAGTATACCGGTTTTACAGGCCTTGAGGCTTTCGCGTTGTGTAGAGGTGATTTCGTCCTTTTTGTTTTTGGCAATTGAAAGAATATCACCAAAGGACTTGTATTTTACATAAAATGTAACATATGTAAGGAAAAGCGAAACGCCTAAAATTGCAACAGGGATAAGTGGGATTGAAACAAAGCATTTGGTTTCAACCGATTTTGATATTACAAGAATCGAAACAGCAATAACTGTAAGTATGAATTCAATAATAAATACAGCATAGCCGAATTTTTGATAACCTCCTGCAGGCATATTGAGAAATCCTTTTGTTCTAAAAGGGGTGGTGTCGCCTGCTCGTTCGCGATTAATAAGATTTCCGAAGGTGAACATTGACGAAAATTTCATATAGGCAAAGAATAACAGCATAGGAACAAGTGCGTAGATTAAAATACTTATCGCTGTTGAAAATACTGATACAAAATCGGGTATTGCATAGCTTAATTCTGCACCTGCTGAAAGAACCGACAGCCATACCGCCGTGCATATAAGGCTTAAGGCACTAAGGCAGTCGATGATAAATAGGATTACCGACATTACTTTGTAAACTTTTGGACTTGTGTACATATTCTCCACTCCTTTTTCTGATACTACATTCTAATGTAGTGTGCTGTAATTATACTACATTCAAATGTAGAATGTCAAGAGCCTCGAATAATGATATTCTTATATAGAGGTGCTTATTATGAAAAAAAGACCTGCCGAAAACAATTCAGGTATTAAGTTTAAGCTTGCTGACTTGTTGAATGAAAAAGGATACTCTAAAAACCAGCTCTGTGTACGTTGTGATTTAAGGTTTGAGACGGTACAGGGTTACTGTTTGGGTAATATCAGCCGAGTGGACTTGTATGTGCTTGCGGCAATTTGCAAGGAACTTGACTGTAAAGTTGAGGATATAATTGAATATGTACCTGATAAAGAAATTTGACACTCCGATTTTAAGTCGGGGTGTTATTTTATGTGGCGAGGTATTAAGGCTTGCTTATTTTTAATAAATGTTGTATATTATCACTTATAACACTGAAATGGAGGTGAGGGTTGTGGCTTACGGTGTGTTTGCCGAGTTTTACGACAAGCTTACAGGCAACGCTCTTTATAAAGAGCGAGCAGACTATATTCTTAGGCTGTGCGAAAAATTCGGTCACGATTTAGGAATAACCCTTGACCTTGCCTGCGGAACAGGTACACTTACCTTGGAGCTAAAACGCCGTGGGGTAGACGTGTACGGTATAGACGGTTCACCCGAGATGCTTTCGGAAGCTTCGATGAAAGCTTTTGAAGAAGAGCTTGACGTGCTTTTCCTTTGCCAGAAAATGCAGAGCATCGATTTGTACGGCACAATCGACACCTGCATTTGCACCCTTGACAGTATCAATCATATGACAAATCCCGAGGATGTGAAGAAGACCTTCGGACGTGTTTCGCTTTTTATGAATAAGGGCGGACTCTTCATTTTTGATGTAAACTCGGTTTACAAGCATCAAAAGGTGCTTTATGACAATGTGTTTGTCTTTGATACTGACGAGGTGTACTTAGTCTGGCAGAACACTCCTGTGGATGAATATGTAGAGGAAATCTCTCTCGACTTTTTCATTCCTGACGAAAACGGCAGATATATAAAAGAGTCTGAAAGGTTCAGAGAAAGAGCCTACGAAACCAAAGAGCTTGAAGAAATGCTTGAAAAAGCTGGTTTTAAAGTGAAGGCTGTATTTGGTGATATGACTTTTGAAAATCCAAAAGATACAGAGCAAAGACTTTATTTTGTAGCTGAAAAAGTGTAATAAAATTAATTAAAGGTGAATATATTATGGATAAGATAATCAGATGTATAACTTCTAACGGTGCGGTTATGGTTTCTGCCATTGATTCTACAGATATCGTTTACACCGCAAAAAAACTGCACGGAACATCTGCCTCTGCAACTGCGGCATTCGGCAGACTTTTAACAGGTGCATCTCTTATGGGTGCACAGCTTAAGCAGAATAATGCTTCCTTAAGTCTTCGCGTGCAGGGTGGCGGTGAAATCGGCGTTGTGTTTGCAGCTGCTGACAGCCAAGGAAACGTAAGAGGCTACGTAGGAAAACCCGACTGTGCTACCGAGCACTATGAAAACGGCAAAATCAACGTTGCCGCTTGCGTAGGCTCCGAGGGTTCACTTACAGTTACCAGAGATTACGGCACAGGTGAGCCTTATAACGGTCAGGTTGAGCTTGTAAGCGGTGAAATAGCCGAAGATATTGCAAGCTATTTTGCTCAGAGTGAGCAGATTCCCACAGTTTGTGTTTTGGGCGTGCTTCTTGATAAGGAAACAGGCGAGGTGCTTCTTGCGGGCGGACTTCTTGCTCAGCTTCTGCCCGGTGCCTTTGACGAGGATATAGACCTTTTAGAGAAAAATGCCTATGCTTTAGAGCCTGTTACAACTATGCTTGCAAAGGGTATGACACCCCTCGATATGTGTCATAAGCTTTTAGAAGGCTTTGAGGTAGAGGTTTTAGACGAAATGCCCGTTAAGTATTCCTGTCGCTGTTCAAAAGAGGCTTTGGAGAATGTAATTGCAGGATTTACTGACGAAGAAATCCGCGACCTTTATTCTGAACTTGGTTACGCAGAAGCTAAGTGCTACTTCTGCAACCGCAAGTATGTGTTTACTAAGGAAGAGCTCGAAAAGCTGATTGCAGACAGAAAAAAGGACTAAGCTTAAAATTTTTTTCAAAAAAATTCAAAAAAAGTCTTGACTTTTAACCTTAAGTGCGGTATTATAATACGCGTCACGAAAAGTGACGGACAAAAATGGCACCACTCTTATGGGAGCATAGCTCAGCTGGGAGAGCATCTGCCTTACAAGCAGAGGGTCACAG
>JAUNEH010000032.1:0-18760 GCA_030525665.1 Ruminococcus sp. | reverse complement strand
TTATGATAAAGCAACAGTTGCGGCTGTTGGTATAGCCGCCCATGAAGCAGGACACGCCTTACAGCACGCCGAGGGTTATGTTCCCAATAAAATCCGAACTGTGCTTGTGCCTATCACAAATATTGGTTCAAGGCTTGGCTGGATTTTAATTTTAATCGGCTTTGCTTTTACAGGCGTAGGTTACTATTACTACAGCACACCTGCCTACGATTCACCTGTGGGGGATATGCTGCTTACACTTGGTATTATTCTTTACAGCACATCTTTGTTGTTTACGCTTGTTACTTTACCTGTAGAATTCAACGCTTCTAAACGAGCTCTTAAAATAATTGAGAGCACGGGAATGCTTCAGGGTGAGGAATACGAGGGTGCAAAAAAGACCCTGTCAGCTGCCGCTATGACCTACGTAGCTGCGGCATTAACCGCACTGTTACAGCTTTTAAGAATTATAACACTTGCCCGACGCAGGCGATAAAGAGGACACTATGAAAAATGCAAGAGAGGCAGCCTTTGAGGTGCTTTACAGAGTAGAATGTGACGCGTCTTACTCTAACCTTACCCTCGATAAGGTTCAAAAAGAGAATAACCTACAGGGCAGGGATGCCTCATTTTGCACAGCTTTGGTTTACGGCGTCCTTGAGCGTCAGCTTACCCTTGACTTTATTATAAGGCAGTATTCAACACTTCGTCTTAAGAAGATTGAGCCAAAAGCTCTTATTATTCTAAGAATGGGTGTGTATCAGCTTTTATATATGGACTCTGTTCACTCGGGTGCCGCTGTTAACGAAAGCGTAAATATGGCTAAAAAGCTTAAACTTCACAAAGCGGCAGGTTTTATTAACGGACTTTTACGTTCTTTTGTACGTGCTGATTTAGCTTTTAAAATGCCCGACGAAAAGGATACATTAAAATTCTTATCCGTTAAATACTCTTGCCCCGAGGATATTGTAAAGCTGTGGCTTGACTCATACCCCGAAAATGAAGTTGAAGAATTGCTCAAAAGCTTTATGGGCAGACCCGAGCTTTCGGTCAGGATTAATACTCTTAAAACCACTAAGGAAAAGCTTGTGACTGAGCTTAAAGCTCTTGGTGTTAAAACTGAAAATTCACCTTTTAGCGAAAACGCGCTTCTTATTTCTGCAACGGGCTCTGTGGAGGGCTTAAAGCCTTTTAGGGAAGGTAAAATGTACGTGCAGGATATTTCTTCGGTAATTTGCAGTGAGCTTGTAAATCCCAAAGCAGGCGAGAAGATTGCCGACGTTTGTGCCGCACCAGGGTCCAAGAGCTTTTCTATGGCACTTTTAGCCGACAATAAGGCAGAGCTTAGCTCCTTTGACCTTTACCCTCATAAGGTAGAGCTTATCAAGAAATCTGCAAGCCGTTTAGGGATTACTTCAATTACTGCCGGTGTCAGAGATGCTCTGGGTGATTGTGGCAGTTTAGCAGGGCAGTTTGACGCTGTCTTGTGTGACGCACCCTGTAGCGGATTAGGAGTAATCGGTAGAAAACCCGAAATCCGAAACAGGGCAATAGAGGATATTAACTCTCTTCCTGATTTACAGTACAGAATACTTACCAACACTGCTAAGCTCGTAAAGGCAGGAGGCAGGCTGTTTTATTCAACCTGTACCTTAAACCCTCACGAGAATAACGAAATTGCTCATAAATTTTTGGCAGAAAACAGCGATTTCGAGGCTTTACCACTAAATATTCCTGTTAATATTAAAAAGGGAATAGAAGAAAACAGCAATCAGCTTACACTTTTCCCTCACATAAACGGTACCGACGGATTTTTTATTTCCGCCTTCAAAAAGGTAAGGTGAGCCTATGACAGACATAAAATCCATGCTACCTGACGAAGTCGGTGAATTTGTTACCGAAAAGCTTAATTTACCTAAATTCCGAGCTGCTCAGATAACCGACTGGCTTTCAAAAGGCGTTACCTCTTTTGATGAAATGAAAAATCTTCCAAAATCGGTAATAGAAAGTCTTAATTCAATATGTTACATTTCTGTTGCAAATATTGAAAAAAAGCTAAAGTCAAGTTATGATGAAACAGTAAAATATCTCTTTTCTTTTGAAGATAAAGAATGTGTTGAAGCAGTAGTTATGAAGTACAAGCACGGCTATTCTATGTGTATTTCCACACAGGTTGGCTGTAAAATGGGCTGTACTTTCTGTGCTACAGGCTTAGGCGGCTTTACACGCCAGCTTAAGCCTTCCGAAATGCTATCACAGATAGAAGCGGCACAAAAGGATTTGGGCATAAGAATTTCTAACATAGTGCTTATGGGAATGGGCGAGCCCCTTGATAACTACGCAAACGTTGTCAAATTTATCCGCCTTGTTTCAAACGAAAAGGGACTTAATATAGGTACTCGCCACATCACCCTTTCTACTTGCGGCTTGGTGCCTAAGATTTACGATTTGGCAGACGAAGGTTTTGGTGTTACGCTTTCGCTTTCGCTTCACGCACCAATTGACGAAATCCGTTCTAAAACAATGCCGGTTAACAGAAAGTATCCCATAGCCGAGGCAATAAGAGCCTGCAAATATTATGCCGATAAAACAGGCAGGCGTATTACATATGAATACGCAATGATAAATGGTGTCAACGACACTCCATTCTGTGCCCATTCTTTGGGCCAGCTTATCAAGGGCACCTTGTGCCACGTTAATTTAATTCCTGTAAATCCTGTTAAGGAAACAGGCTATAATCCTTCGAATGACAAGCGGATTGTTGCATTCAGGGACATTCTTTCAAAATACAATGTAAATTCTACCGTAAGGCGAACCTTAGGAGCAGATATTAATGCTTCTTGCGGTCAGCTTAGAGGTAAAAATAAATCTTAGAAGGAGGTATACAACTTGGAGGTTTTCAGCAAAAGCGATATTGGCTTAGTAAGAAGCCAGAATCAGGACGATTGTCGATTCGGAGTTGTATCCCCAAGCACAGCATGGGCAGTAGTTTGCGACGGAATGGGCGGAGCCGCAGGCGGTAACGTTGCCTCAGCCACAGCTGTTGAGCTTATTTCAGAGCAGATTGAGCAGCTTTACGATGAAACGTTAACAAAAGACCAGCTGGCAACCCTGCTTACCGATATTGTCCGCAGAGCGAACTCTCATCTTTTTGACATCTCAATTACTGAGCCTGAGCTTGAGGGTATGGGTACAACCTGCGAGCTTGTTTTTGTAAAGGACAGAACTGTTCACGTTGTGCACGTTGGCGACAGCCGTACCTATTCAATCCGCGGCGGCAAAATTAAGCAGCTTACCGAGGACCATTCTGTAGTGCAGGAAATGGTCAAACGTGGCGAAATTACTCAGGAGCAGGCACAGAATCATCCCAATAAAAATATAATCACACGAGCTTTGGGAATACGCCCTGATGTAACTTTGGATTACATAGAGGCTAACTTCACTTACGGCGACGTTATTTTAAGCTGTAGCGACGGACTTACAAATTGTGTGACAAACGGCGATATTGTTAAGACTGTTCACGAAAATCGTGGCGAGTCTTTGGTTAATACTCTTGTAGAAAAAGCAAAAGAAGGCGGCGGTACCGATAATATCACCGTCACCGTTATTTATTGAGAGGAGTAGCCGATTATGGATAAATACGTAGGCAAAAAGCTTGACGGCCGCTATGACATCCGAGAGCTTATCGGTATTGGCGGCATGGCTAACGTTTATCGCTGCTATGATACTATCGACGACCGCGAGGTTGCTATCAAAATACTTAAGGACGAGTACCTCAATAACCTTGAGTTTATCCGTCGCTTCAAAAACGAATCAAAGGCTATTGCCGTACTTTCTCACCCTAATATTGTAAAAGTGTTTGACGTTTCCTTTGGCGATATGATTCAGTATATCGTAATGGAATATATCGACGGCATCACCCTAAAGGAGTATATCCAACAGCAGGGTGTTCTTACATGGAAAGAAACCGTACACCTTATTAGTCAGGTTTTGGCGGCTCTTTCTCATGCACATTCTAAAGGAGTTGTACACAGAGACGTTAAGCCTCAGAATATGATGCTCCTTTCCGACGGTACAATCAAGGTTACTGATTTTGGTATTGCACGTTTTTCAAATAATACCAAAACCATGACTGAGCAGGCTATCGGCTCTGTTCACTATATTGCTCCCGAGCAGGCAAAGGGCGACATCACCGACGGCAGAACCGACATCTATTCCTTAGGTGTTATGATGTACGAAATGCTTACAGGCAAGCTGCCTTACGACGGCGACAACGCTGTATCGGTTGCATTGATGCATCTTCAGCTTACTCCCGATTCACCCTGCGAGCTAAATTCAGACATTCCCGAAGGCTTGGAAGAAATCACCCTTAAAGCTATGCAGAAGCAGCCTTCTGACCGCTATCAGTCAGCTCAGGAAATGCTCTCGGATATCGAGCGTTTCAGGCTTAATCCTTCTGTTAAGTTCGAGTATAAGTACCTTTTCGACAAACAGGCTACAAAGTACGTAGATGCCATAAACAAGGTGCGTAGCAATCGTGCCGAGTCTGCTGACGAGGTTTCCAAGGACGACGATAACGTACGTCACAGCTCTGCATTTGCAGTGGTTTTAGGCGTTGTTATTGCGGCGTTTATTGCGTTTACCGTATGCTTTGTAATCGGTCTTACAAGGCAGACTGCTACCGAGGAGCTTGCAGAGGTCGAAATCCCCAGCTTTATAGGTATGAACGTCAATGAGGTTATGAACAACTCCGATTATAAATTTAAATTTGAGTACGAGTATGTTTATAACAAAGAAAAAGAGATAAACGAAATTATTGACCAGACTCCTTTGCCAAGCTCTAAGAAAAAGGTTAAGGAAAATGCCACAATCACGCTTTCTGTTAACAGCAAGCAGGGTGAAGGCGAAATACCTTATGTATACGGCGACGACCAGAATACAGCTCTCATAAAGCTTAAGGAAGCAAACTTTATTTATTACGAAATCTGCACAGTGCTTGACGATTCTATGGAGCCGGGTACGGTTAAAAACACTTATCCCTCTATGAATACAACTGCAGATTATACCGAGACAATTTATGTTTACGTAGTGGGCGAAACTACCGATACCCGTAAAAGTGTGCCCTACGTAATTGGCTATACTCAGGAAGAAGCTGAGTCAATGCTTGAGGACGCAGACTTTACTGCAGAGGTTAAAACCGTTAAGAGCGACAAGCCAAAGGGCACAGTTGTAACTCAGTCACCCATAAGCGGTAAGCTTAATCCTAAATCAACAGTAAAAATCAGTATCAGCGACGGCGAGCCCCAGACAAGTGTTCAGCTGGAGGTAGAGCTTCCCAAGACTGTAGAGGATAATACCAAGATGGTGGTGCGTTGCGACGACTCAGCCAGCGACCCGATTTATGTTGACTCAAATACACCTAAAAAGATTACCGTCACCGTAACAGGTACAGGAATCAAGAATGTAGAGATATCTCTTAACGACAGCCTTTATGCTGTTTATTCAGTTAACTTTACAAAGAAAACCTCTGAGCTAATAGAGTATTACTGGGTAGAAGAAACCACCACCGAACCCGAAACCCAGACATCCTCAGCCACCACCGCTACAGAAGCAGAGGTTACAGAATAATGAACTGTGAAAACCAAAATATCCGCACAGGTGTTTTAACCAAGGTAACAGGCGGTTTTTACTACGTAGATTGCCAAGACGAGGTTTTTGAATGCAAAGCAAAAGGTGCATTCCGCAAAAGCGGCTCTGCTCCTGTTGCAGGCGACAGGGTAGAGGTAGAGCTTAAAAAAGACGGCTACCACAGCCTTAGTAAGATTTTGACCCGAAAAAACTACCTTACACGTCCGCCCCTTGCAAATCTTGACCGACTTTTCATTGTAGTTTCTTCGGTTCGCCCCGAGCCAAATACTTTGGTTATCGACAAGCTAACAGCCGCCGCCTCAGCTATTGAGGTGGAGCCTGTTATTGTCTTTTCTAAAACCGACATTTCTGCTCCTACGGACCTTTGCGAAACATACAGAAAAGCAGGCTTTCGTTGTATAGTTTACTCTGACGTTACCAAGGAAGGTGTGGACGAGGTAAAGAGCCTTTTAGAAGGCAGACTTTCAGCTTTTATCGGTAATTCCGGCGTAGGAAAGTCTACTTTACTTAATAATATTCTTCCTGATTTGGGACTTAAAACTGCTGATATCAGCGACAAATTAGGCAGAGGTAAGCACACCACCCGTACCGTAGAGCTTTATAAGCTTGAGAGTGGCTTTATTGCTGACACCCCGGGCTTTTCTACGGTTGACCTTATCAGATACAGCCTTAATAATAAGGATGAGCTTATGTATTGCTTTCCTGAATTTGAGGATTATATTCCCCGGTGTATGTTTACGTCATGTTCTCATACAGTTGAAAAAGGCTGTGCAGTAATAGAGGCAGTTAAAAGCGGCGAAATTTCCCACTCACGACACGCAAGCTACAAGCTTATGTACGATGAATTAAAGGATATAAAAGCTTGGGAATTAAAGTAAGGAGAGAAAAATATGCTTTATTCAATTGCAGATTTTTATGTAGAATACGAGGCAAGATACCCCAGACTTATGAAAAGGTCTGAAAAATACCTTGCCCACGACCAAAATATTGCTCCTGAAATTGTTCTTTCGGTAAGCGAAGAAGAAATTGATGAGCACATCAAAAAGTATGAGGTTACTCGTGACCTTGCTGAATATGTTCTTATGGGTATCAAGTTTTACAAAGAGGTTCTTGACAAAGATGCCTTCTTCCTGCATTCCTCAGCTGTTGCCGTTGACGGTTACGGCTTTGCATTTACAGGCCCTTGCGGAGCTGGTAAGTCTACCCACTCTGCTTTGTGGCGTAAGTATTTTGGAAGTCGTGCAATTCCTGTTAACGATGATAAGCCTGTCTTAAGAGTAATCAATGATACTGTTTTCGTATGCGGTACACCTTTTTCAGGCAAGCATGACATTAACTCTAACACAATGGTACCTCTTTGCGGTATCTGCGTTTTAAAGCAGGCTAAGGAAAACTCTATCGTTCGCCTAAAGCCTATAGAGGCTACTGCAATTATTATGGAGCAAACCTTAAGATGCGACGAAGCTGACAAAATGGCATCGCTTTTAAGTTTGCTTGACACAACATTGCAGCATGTGCCTGTTTACAGGCTTTCGTGTAACATAAGCTTCGAGGCTGTGGAGCTTGCCTTTAATACTCTAAGCGGTAAATAATAGTACTTATGAAGCGGCTTTCGTAAGAGAGCCGCTTTTGTTATGCAAAAAAACAAAGTGTAAAAAGCGACAAAATCATCTCTTTAGTTTTGTTATATTTGTAAATGGTATTATTTGCTTACATATAGTATAATTTTAATGTATTTTAACGGAGGTGTTTTTTATGAAAATTATCAAAAAAGCATTAGCATTAGTTCTTGTTCTTTTAAGCTTAACCGCTTTATTGGCAGGTACAGTATCTGCAGATAACGACGGCTTTAAAGAGGGCGACGTAATTTATGTTGATTATACCCAAATGCCCGATTTTCACACAGGCTCTGCCAATGTTGGCTGGGAGGTTGTAGAGTCCTATCTTTATATAAACTTTACTGCAAACACCCGCTACGATTCGGGTGAAAAAGAAAAGGTATATATCGGCGAGGATACCGACCGATTTAACCCCAAAGCCGTTACCGAAAAGATTTCTGACTGCTTCTACAGCTACACAGTAACCGCCGAGGATGCAGGCAACGACGTGCTTCGTTTCTGGCGTGGAAGCAAAGAAAACCTCTGGAATCATTCCGTCGAGCTTACCTATGCCGACTTTTTAAACGGCAACAATACAGTTGTAATAACCGATTATAACATTGAGGCTGAAGGCTCGGGTTATCTTGAAGCCTCTGCTTTTTATCCTTATGATATTGAAGCTGTCCTCACCGTTACACCTTCAAATGGCGAAAAAGGACAGGAGCACAAAGCTACTCTTTATTACGAAGAGCCTGTAAATGCTGACGTAACCTATAAATATGAAATTATTATCGACTCCAATAAAGGCAGTGATTCTGATACCTGCACTTTTGTACCCGAGCTTAACGTTACTCAGATTGAAGGCATAATTACTGCATACTTTGAAAACGGCGAAATCGCCGCACAGGATAAAGTTAGCTTAACTCTCAGGCTTGCTGATTTTGCTTATATCAATGCACAGCCTGACAATCTCTATGCACACGCAATTTCTGACGGCGGACAAGAGAAAGAAGCATGGGTAAGCCTTAAGGATATAGGAGATACAAGCTATTTCTTTATGCCTTCATCAACCTCTAACCCTGACAATAAGCAGCCCTTCACCTTTGAAACCGAGATTTTAAACACTTATAATTATCCCGTAAACTTTAATGGTGTAGAAATTCCTGCCGGTGAAGTAAAAACCATTACCTTTAAAACCGCAGAAAACGGTACGTCAGAAGTTTATAAGGCAGAGGGTGCATTGGAAGCCGACGTTATCTTTATGTGCTCAACTGCTGAGTCTTCTTTGTTTGTAAATAACGATTTTTCCAAAACCGAAGGGCTTTGGGATTATCTCTGCAAGGATAAGAGCAACTCCACATCTGCATGGGCAGCTATTGTAGACTCTGACGGCACTGTTAACGACACCGACCTTAAAAAAATCAAGGGCAGAGGCAACACCACCTGGAATGCCGACAAAAAGCCCTTTAACCTTAATTTTGAAGATACTGTTCAAGTTGGCTCAATAATTCAGAAAACAAAGCAGTTCAGCCTTCTTGCAAATTTTCAGGACGCTGCACTTTGTCGTAACCGTATTCTTTACGATTTAGGCGACGCAGTAGGTATGCGTTACTCTTCTGACTCGTGTTTTGTTGACTTCTATGTAGACGGCGAATATAAAGGCTCATATCAGATGTGCCAGAAAATCGAGCCCGGCAAAAAGAATCTTGTTTTTGACGTAGCTGACGACGACCATCTTGACGAAAACGGCAATCTTAAGGAGCAGTTTTCAATGCTTCTCGAGGTACCCTTTGGCGAAGATTTCTATACATCAACTAACTCAGGCATTGATGTTGTTATTAAAAGCCCTAACGTTGAAGATTACGACAACCTTTACGCCGATGAAGTTAAAGCCTACGCCAAAAAGCTCTTTGACGAAATGTACCTTGCACTTAAGAATAACAGCGAGAATTTAGGGGAACTTATTGATATCGATTCCTTTGCAAAGGCTTTCCTCGTGCAGGAATTAGGCAAAAACTGGGATACACACAGCTGGTACCTTACCTATGTTCCCGACGAAGACGGTAACTATAAATTCTACGCAGCCCCTGTGTGGGATTTTGATAATTCTATCGGTAATGCACACGGTGTGCAGTCCGACCTGAACGGCTTTGGCGTAAAGGATTATACCGAGTATACGGGTTGGTGGTGTCAGTACAAGAAAGGTTCCAATAACTTAAGCTACTTGTCTTCTAAAAATACTCAGATTATGTCCGCCGCCCAGCGAGTTTGGTTCGAGGACTTCGTTCCTGCAATAGATACATTTATGAGCAGTGGCAATGCCGACGATGAGATTCTTTCCTACGACGTTTATTATAGCTATCTTGCCGCTTCCGCAGATATGAACTATATGATTTGGGAAATGGAAGCTGATAACGAGTGGATATGCGACCATTCAAGCCTTACTAAGGCTGAGTTTGACTATGACACTCTTACTTACACTACTGATTCCAAATTAACTTCTTACGACCAGTTTACCTTTAAGGGTCAGTTTGATTACATGACAGATTGGTTCTTAAGCCGCAGTGCTTGGATTTCCGAGCAGTGGAAGGATTATCTGCTTGCTAACCCCGAAAACGGCATTTTAGGCGACGCTGACCTTGACGGCAAGGTAAGCATTAAGGATGCTACCGCTATTCAGAAAGAGTCAGCGAATATTAAGGTTTATGATTTCAGCGAAAGCCTTGCTGACGTAAATGCCGACGGTAAGGTTAACGTCAAGGACGCCACAGCAATTCAGAAGTACTGTGCACACATTGAATCAGACCTTAACATTGGCAAACCTTATAGCAAGTAAAATGAAAAAATTCTTTTGTATACTCTTAACGTTAACTTTATCAATTGTGCCTCTTGCAGGCTGTAAGGCTAAAGCTCCTCTTAAAGAAGAGGAGCTTTACGCCCTTGATACCATAATCACTATGTCGGTTTATTCTGATAATACCGAGGCAATAGACTTTGCAGAAAATGAGATTAAAAGGCTTGAAAGCCTTTTGTCTGTTACCAATTCAGATAGTGACGTTAATAAAATCAACGATTCGGCAGGCAGTTTTGTCAGAGTAAGCGATGAATGCTTTGAGCTTATCAAAACCGCCAAAGAGGTGTCAAAGGCTACGTCGGGTTTTTTTGACGTTACGGTATATCCTGCCGTAAAGCTGTGGGGCTTTACCTCGTCGATCTACAAGGTACCAACCGACTCAGAGCTTCTTGAAGTTAAAAGCCTTATAGACTATAATAAAATAGAAATTGATGAAAGCACAAAAAGCATCAGAATCCCCGAGGGAGCAAGCCTTGATTTGGGCGGTATCGCAAAGGGTTTTATCGCCGACAAGGCGGCAGAGGCTTTACAAAATCAGGGTGTCGAGTCTGCATTGCTTAACTTTGGCGGTAATATACGTCTTATCGGCTCAAAGCCTCAGGGCGAAAGCTTTAAAATCGGTATCAAGGCTCCCTTTAAGGAGGGCTATTTTGCCATACTTAAAGCCAAGGACATAACCGCATCTACTGCAGGCGGATACGAACGGTATTTCGAAGAAAACGGCAAGCGGTATCATCATATTTTAAATCCCTTTACCGCATCACCTGCTGAAAGCAACGTTTTATCCGCAACTGTAATCGGCAAAAGCGGTGAAGTGTGCGATGCTTTGTCTACTGCCGCTTTTGTAATGGGTACAGAGGGAATAGGTGATTTAACATCAAAGTACGAGGACTACAGCTTTATCATTCTTACCGAAGAATGCGTCTATGTATCCAAGGCAATTTTTGATGCTTTCGAGCTTACAGAAGGTTTTAAGACTCTAAAAATCAGCTTAATTTAAAGGTGTGTATAATTTTTTATGAACTCAGCAAAAGTTCTTGTAGCTGTCAGCGGCGGGGTTGACAGCGGTGCCGCTGTATATCTGCTAAAAAAAGCAGGGTTTGACGTCTCTGCCATAATGCTAAGATTATTTGACAAAACCAACGAAAAGGGTGAGGTCATCACTACAGAAGAAGACAGTGCCCGACAGCTTTGTCGTGCTTTGGATGTGGATTTTATCTACGCCGACTATCGCGAAGAATTTAAGCGAGATGTTATAAACGTTTTCGTAGAAAGCTACATTTCGGGCAAAACTCCCAACCCTTGTGTTGAGTGTAACCGCAGTGTAAAGTTTAAATATGTTTTCGATTTTGCCGATAAAAACGGTTTTGACTATGTAGCCACAGGTCATTACGCACGGGTTGAAGTGGATGCAGAAAACGGTGCTTTTAATCTTTTAAAGGCTATCGACCCTAAAAAAGACCAGAGCTACGTTCTTTATAATCTAACCGAGGCTCAGCTTTCCAAGCTTAAGCTTCCATTAGGTGTTTACACAAAAAACGAGGTCAGAGCCTTTGCTAAAGAAGCAGGCCTTAAAAATTACGACAAGGCTGACAGTCAGGACATCTGCTTCATAAGCGGCGACTATTATGATTTTATAACCGCTTACTGCGGCAAATCCTTTCCCGACGGAAATTTTATTGACAAGGACGGCAAAATCCTCGGTGCGCACAAGGGAATTATCCGATATACAGTAGGCCAGCGAAAAGGCTTGGGTCTTTCTTTCGATTCTCCGAGATTTGTTATTTCTAAGAATCCCCAAGAGAATACCGTAACCTTAGGCAAATCTGAAGAGCTTTTTTACGACACGGTTTATGCTCAAAAGGTTAACCTTATAAACAGCAGTCTGTACAACTTTCCGTTAAAATGCGAAGCTATGATACGCTATAATCAGAGGCCTCAGCTGGCCATGGTGTATTTGCTCGAAAACGGAAATCTAAAGGTGGTTTTCGATGCTCCTCAGCGAGCCCCGAGCCCCGGTCAATCTTTGGTAATATATAAAGGCGAAAAAGTCCTCGGCGGTGGAATTATTATTTAACAGCAAAGCTCTTCTGATAATCAGAAGAGCTATTTTTCTATCTCGATTTTTACAGCTTCATTATAGTTTGTTTTAGGTTCTTTTTTGAATATCCCAAGCATAACCGCACCTAATAGTGTACCTGTAAAAACCGAAATTACAAAAAGCACGGGTCTGCCGATTAACGGTATTATCAGAAGTCCTCCGTAGGGTGCTATAAGCGTACATCCGAAGCCTGCCGACAATGCTCCGCTGACAACAGCACCCAAAGCACAAGATGGAAGTACCCTTGTGGGATTTTTTGCGGCAATGGGAATAGCACCCTCGGTAATATTGAACAGACCAAAAATCAGATTTGCCTTGGCAAGCTCGGCTTCCTTTTTAGAAAATTTAACTCTAAATATCATAGACGAAAGAGCTATTGAAAGGGGAACCGTCATACCTGCACCCATAACAGCCGCCATGGCAGTATATTCTCCTGATGCAATTGCGGCTGTAGCAAATATAAATGCCGCCTTCGAAAATGCACCGCCGATATCTATCGCCGTCATAAGTCCCAGTATTGCACCGAAAGCTACAGGGTTTGCTTCGCTTATAATCATAAGCATAGCCGATACTCCTGTGTTTAAAAGCCCTACTAACGGGTTAACCGAAAGCATAAATATACCTGTGGCAAGCACCGAGCCTAAGGGTAAAATCAAATTTTTAGATATATGACTTACTGTTACTTTTCTTTCTGTAAATAGCATTTTTAAGCCTTTGTAAATAATTCCTGCAACTATACCCGCAAGTATTGCACCGATAAAACCCGAAACTGCTGTTGTGTCTCCGTAAGGAAGCATTAACGTTGCTCCGTTTTGTGCCAAATATCCGCCTACAAGACCTGCGGCAAAGGCACCTTTGTCAGATATATCTGTTGCAATAGCAGAGGCTAAAACAGGAAGCATAAGGCTGAATGTCAGAGTACCCAAGGATTTTAACAGTACCGCCACAGGATTTTCGCTTCCAAGACCGTAAATAGCATCACCGCCAAGAATTAAATCAATAACATATGAAAGCGATACTAATACTCCGCCTGCTATCGCAAAGGGCATAATAAAGTAAACTCCTTTGACAACAGACTTAGCTGTCCTTTTAATTGTGTTTTTCATAAGCCTCCGCCTTTCTGCTTTGTCTCTTTTGTTATTGTCCCCTTAAAGGTATAAACTATTAAGGCTTGTTGATTTATTTTTTCTGTTGTGATAAAATTTTCAAGAGGTGATGTTATGAGCAAAATCACTGTTTGCGGACTGGTAAACTTAGAAACCACAGTCCCTGTCGATAATTTTCCCATTGAGTATAATCCTATTAACTATAAATTTTTCGGTATAACTACCCACCCATCAGGAGTAGGTCTTAATCTTTCGTCGGCTCTTGTCGCCTTAGGCGACGACGTAAAGCTTCTGTCTCTTTGCGGTAATGATACCGCAGGCAAAGCTATACGCGACTTTCTTAAATCCGAGAACATAAACGACAGCTTTGTGCTTTCTGACGCCAAAGCTACAGCTCAGTCTGTAGTGCTTTACGATAACGAGGGTAAACGCAGTATTTACTGCGACCTTACGGATATGCAGGAAAACTCATATGATTTGAATGCTTTTGAAAATGCATCAAAAGATAGCGATATTGTTATTCTTTGTAATATTAATTTCGCAAGGCACCTTATACCCAAGGCAAAGGAAATGGGGCATATAATTGCTACCGACGTACATTGCTTGTGGGATATTCACGACGAATATAATAAAGACTTTATTAAAGCCGCCGATATACTTTTCCTTAGTAACGAAAGCTTCGTAAACAAGGAAGAGGACTTCGTAAATAATTTAAAGACTGTAACAAATGCAGAGGTTATTGTAGTTGGTATGGGCAAAAAGGGTGCCCTTTTATATCAGAGGCAAAGCGACTCTTTTAAGACTTTTCCTGCTGTTTATACCCGTCCTGTAGTCAATACAGTAGGTGCAGGCGACAGCTTGTTTGCTTCGTTTTTGCACTTTTATTCAAAGACCAAGGACGCCGAATATTCATTAAGGCTTGCAACGATTTTTGCATCCTACAAAATCGGCGATACCTCAGCCTGCCGCGGATTTTTGTCAGAAGCAGAGCTTTTGAACCTTAGTAAAAGTATAGGTGATTAAATGGATAGATTTTTAAGAACTGCCGCTATTTTAGGCAGTGATGCCATGGACAAACTCAAAAACTGCCGAATTGCCGTTTTCGGAATAGGCGGCGTAGGCGGTTATGCTTTAGAAGCATTAGTTCGTACGGGTATAGGTGCGGTAGATATCATTGACGGCGACTCTGTCAACATTACTAACCTCAACCGTCAGATTATAGCAACCGAAAAAACCATTGATATGCCTAAAACCCTTGCCGCCAAGGAGCGAATGCTTTCTGTAAATCCAAGCCTTAAAATAAATACCTACGAATTTTTCTATGGTGATGAAACCGCAGATAAACTAAGCTTTTCTGATTATGATTACGTAGTCGATGCCATTGACGACGTGAAGGCAAAAACCCTTATTGCTATTAAATGCAAAGAGGCAAAGACACCTCTCATAAGCAGTATGGGCTTTGGCAATAAAATCGAGCCTACAATGATAGAGGTTGCAGATATTAAAAAAACCTCTGTTTGTCCTTTGGCTCGCACCATGCGTCGCAGACTTAAGGATGCAGGTATTGAGAGCCTCAAGGTGGTTTACTCAAAAGAAGAGCCAAAAGTAGGCTTAAACCCCGACGGTACCCGCGTTTTAGCAAGCACAGCTTTTGTACCATCCGCCGCAGGCTTAGTGATAGCCTCAGAAGTGGTAAAAGATTTAATAAAGTAAACGAAAACAGCACCGACTTTAATTATTAAAAGCCGATGCTGTTATTTTTTTATTAAGTTATATGAAAAGAAACACAGAGCCCATTAAAACTCCTATTGCTGCCCCTGCTAAAACGTCGCTTATAAAATGTACTCCTGCAAAAATTCTCGTCAGAGCGATTAATAAAGCAACTGCTAAAAGTATAAATCCCAGCAAAGGACTTACCGAAAAGCCTGTCATTGCAATTACAAATCCGCAGGCGGCGTGGTTTGAAGGAAATGACTGACCTTTTTTATCTTTAGCTATAAGCGAAGCAGTCATAAATTTTTCATAAGGCCTTTGTTTGTTTATCAGCTTTCGCATAATATAAACCCCTGCAAGAGTAACCGCAGGTACTATAATGCTTAAAATAAATTTATGGTCAACGCTTCTTATGCCGTTTAGTATAACAATTATAGGGTACACCACAAACATTACAGCTGGCAACACCGTGTATAAAAATTTAATTAACTTAGTAAGCTTTTCACAGCTTCTTATGTGTTCCATTAATTCTATGTATGTTTCTTTTTTCATAACTGTAGGGGAGGGGTCGCCCCTCCCGAAGCACTTCCTTATTATTCAACTTTTCGGGAGCTAAGATGGCTTCCTTATAGACATGCTGTGTTAACATTGTATCATCAGCTTAAAAAAATTACAACCTTGCATTAGAAGAATAAATGTTGATTTTTTATACATATTGGGATATAATAAATTTGCCAAACAAAATCTTATAATTTTTAGTCCAAGCAAAGCATGGGTGTTTTTATTTATATGGTAAAAATACAAATGCTCTATTTCTGCATACACATGCTTAGGCTTGGAATGTTAGATTTTGTTTGGCGACAGTTGGAGCTTTGTGTTTTTCGTGCGTAGCTTCGGCTGCGCATTTTTTTATTTTCAGGAGGATTTTATATGAGATATTCCTATTCGGGAAAAATTGATACCGTATCAAACAAATATGGATACGAGTACATAAGAGTTGCCGCTTTAAAGCAGGCTATCATACCACTTTTAATGAGCTTTGTATATATATTCTTTGCACTTTCTGATTTTAAGCTTCTATATACATTTATTGGTGCGTTTCAACTCACTCTTGCCGCAACTATAGTTCATGGTGTTAACAGTTATAAATTCAATGTAACAGGTTCTATGATATTCTTAGGTGCTTATACTTTTACGGCTTATGAGCTTTATACCATAGGGGTAATTATGTTAGGTAAAAGTATATTAAGTATTACTGATATAAATATGCCGTTATTCGTTTTTACTGCTGTTTTTGGAGTAGTTATTACCGTTAATTTTATAGTCTTGCTCATAAATGTTATTCGTTCTTTCAGATATGAGGCTATTAAAAGAAAGACACGTAACTGTAAATTGGATATTTATGATGAAAAAGTAGTAGGTGTTGCTCTTGATAACAGTAATAAGGAAATGAATTTCGAGTTAAACCTTAGTGATATTAAAAGCGTAAATACTGTTGATGCAAACCTCAAAGCAAAGAAGTATTATAATTTTTTGCTATGTGCTAAAAACGGAAATGAATATAAATTGGCTTTAAGCAGTGCCGGTAGTGCTCGTGAAGAGGTTAAGTATATAATTAAAGAGATAGAAAAAGGTAATAAACCTTATCCCAAAAAAGCTTGTACTAAGTGTGGCTTCTATCTTATTGATGAAAGATGTCCCAATTGTCAAAAATTTTCTTTATAAGTAGAAAGGCAGGTGATTAGTCACCTGCCTTAACTTATGCCTTAAACTATTTTAACCTTATATTCCTCAAACCAAGTATCAAGCTGGATAATATATGCAAGTATCTGGGGGGAGCGCATAAGCTGACCGTACCAAGGGTCAGAAATGCTTTCCGGGTTTTCCATTATATTTTTAATGCCTTCTTTGGAAAGAAGCTCAGTCAGTTGATTTTTCTTATTTAAAATACCTCGTACCTTAGCACACACTGTCTCGAAATAAAAGGGATTGTGGGTTTTGGGGTAGGGGCTTTTCTTTCTGTAAACAATCTCTTCGGGCAAATCTTTTTCAAAGGCCTTTCTTACAATTCCTTTTTCTCTGCCCTTATAAGCTTTTAGCTCCCAAGGCATATTGTAGGCGTACTCTACAATTCTGTAGTCGCAGAAGGGTACTCTTACCTCTAATCCTGTGTACATACTCATTCTATCCTTGCGGTCAAGTAAGCACTGCATAAACCAGTTGAAGTTAAGCATAAACATTTCCCGCATTCTGCCCTCAAGCTTGCTGTCTGTAGGTAACTTGTCGGTCTTTCTGATTGTGTCAAGATACCTGCTTCTTACGTAATCCTTACCGTTTTTAAGTACGTTTTTCTTTAATATACTTTCTCGTATATCCTGACTTCTCGACCAAGGAAAACTGTCCTCAAACAATATTTCTTCTCTGTGATACCAAGGGTACCCACCGAAAAGCTCGTCGGCGCATTCTCCCGATAAGGCAACGGTAAATTGTTTTTTTACTTCTTTACAGAATAAAAGCAGAGAAGAGTCCACATCGGCCATGCCCGGCAAATCTCTTGCCATTGTTGCATCTGTAAGAGCCTCTGCCAAGAGTGCGTTGTCTATAATAACCTCGTGGTGCCATGTGTCAGAGTGTTTTGACATAAGCTTAATAAACTCATAGTCGCGGTTAGGCTGAAAAAGGCTTTTCTTAAAATATTTTTCGTTGTCGCGGTATTCTACCGAGTAGCTGTGAATTCTTTCTCTCTTTTCCAAAGCAGATTTAGACGCACAGTTTGTTATAATACTGCTGTCAAGTCCTCCCGAAAGAAAGGTGCACAAGGGTACGTCAGATACAAGCTGACGCTTAATAGCGTCCTCTATAAGCCACTTTGTGTATTCAACCGTTTCGCTTTCGTTATGTGGATGCTCCTTGGCTTCAATCTTAAAATACTGATTTTTATAAAGCCTGCCGTCGCTGAAAACCCCGTATTCGCCGGGCTTGATTTCCTCAATATCCTTAAAAATTCCTACACCGGAGGTTCTTGCAGGACCTAAAAAGAAAATCTCATAAAGCCCCTGTTCGTTTACCTCGCTTGTGGCAAGCCCCGAGCTGAGCAAAGATTTAATCTCTGAACCGAAGGAAAGCTCGCTGCCTTTGTGGCAATAAAACAGAGGCTTAACTCCTATTCTGTCTCTGCAAAGGAACAGCTTTTTGCTGTGGCATTCGTAAGCAGCAAAGGCAAAAATACCATTGAATTTCTCAGCACACTTTTCCTTATACTCTACGTAAGCCTTAAGAACCACCTCGGTGTCAGAGTGGCTTTCAAATGTATAACCACAGTTTTCGAGTTCTTTTCTTACCTCTTCGGTATTATAAAGCTCGCCGTTATATACAAGCACGTAATGCTCGTTGCCTCTGCAGTAGTGCATAGGCTGTTTTCCGTTTTCAATGTCTACCACCGCAAGACGCCTGTGAACCAAAAGTGCTTCTTCGTCAACGTACACACCACCTTCGTCAGGCCCTCGCCTTAAAAGCGTATTAAGCATTTTTGGAGCAACACTTTCTTTATACTCCATGCTTTTAACCCTGCTTATGAGTCCTGCTATTCCGCACATAAACATACCTCCGTTAAGATAACTGCTTATTTCTCAAAGCTATAATAAAAATTACTGATGTAACAACCAAAGCTACACACCCGACTATACCCGAATAAAAGGTAACCTCGGGTGGTTTTGATATTGTGGAGAAAACCTCTTCGGTTACAGGAAATACAAGAAGA
>JAUNEH010000031.1:0-18793 GCA_030525665.1 Ruminococcus sp. | reverse complement strand
TTGATAATGGTTGTAAGTATATTCCAAGTCCATGGATTAAACAGAGCAAAAACCAAGAGAACAACTGCAGAAATTGACAGTGTAACCGTTCTGCCGACTACCTTGACCTTGTTAGAAAAGCTGTTGTCGTTTGGATTTTTCATAATAACACATACCTCCTCATTTTAATAATTACATATCACCGAAAATTGACATCTGAGAGCTTTCGGGTATTCCCTTTAAGGCACCGATTTCTCTTAAGGATTCGATAACAGCCTTTGTAACCTTGGTCTTTTGCTGCATCTCTTCAATAGAAAAATACTCGCCCTGCTTGCCGCACTCGGCAAGAGAAATAGCGGCGGCTTCGCCGATACCGGGAATTGTCATGAAAGGAAGCCTTAATTTGCCATCTTCAACTACAAACTTTTTAGCCTCGGATTTATAAACATCAATGGGCAGAAGTTCGATTCCTCTTGCCTGCATTTCGTTTATAATCTGTAAGGTTGCAATCTCAGACTGCTCTTTGGCACTGGCTTCGTTACCTTTTGCTTTAATAGAAGATATTTTTTCAAGGACAGCGTGTCTTCCCTTACCTGCTGTAATACCGTCGAAATTGTCCCCGCGAACAGTAAAGTAAGCCGCATAATACTCTAAAGGCTTATGAACCTTGTACCAGCCGAGACGCAGAGCCGCAATCATATAAGCGGCGGCGTGAGCTTTTGGGAACATATACTTAATCTTCATACAAGAATCAATGTACCAATCGGGAACATTGTTGTCCTTCATAGCCTTAATATGGTCCTCGGTTAGAAGCTTTGTAGCCTTACCTTTACGGACAATCTCCATAATTTGGAAAGCCATTTTAGGCTCAAGACCCTTATGCATGAGGTAGGTCATAATACTGTCTCGCGTACCGATAACCTCAGAAATTGTACAGACGCCGTCTCGAATAAGGTCTGCGGCGTTGCCAATCCAAACATCAGTACCATGAGAAAGACCTGATATCTGCAGAAGGTCAGTAAAGGTTTTGGGCTGAGCGTCAATAAGCATCTGGCGTACGAAAGGTGTGCCAAGCTCGGGAAGCGAATATGTACCTGTAATAGAATCAATATCCTCAGCAGTTACACCCAAAGCCTCGGTAGAGGTAAAAAGCGACATAACGTCGGGGTCGCTCATGGAAACCTCCATAACAGGGATACCTGTAAACTCCTCGAGATAATGATAAATTGTAGGAACATCATGGCCAAGCTCGTCAAGCTTACAGATAGTGTCATGAATAGAATGGAAGTCGAAGTGAGTTGTAATACTGTCAGAGTTAACGTCATTTGCAGGATGCTGAACAGGACAGAAGTCGTAAACCTCCATTCCCTTTGGCACAACTACCATGCCGCCCGGGTGCTGACCGGTGGTACGTTTAACACCTGTACAGCCAATTGCAAGTCGTGTTTCCTCAGCTTTACCTAAAGCCAGGTCGCGTTCTGCCTCGAATTTTTTAACGTAACCGAAGGCAGTTTTATCAGCAACGGTTGCAATAGTACCTGCCTTGAAAACATTGTCCTTACCGAAAAGCTCCTCGGTATATCGGTGGGAGCTTGACTGATATTCGCCCGAAAAGTTAAGGTCGATATCAGGCACCTTGTCGCCTTCAAAACCAAGGAAGGTTTCAAAGGGGATTTCGTGGCCGTCCTGAATTAAATGTGTTCCGCACTCGGGACAATCCTTAGGCGGCATATCAAAGCCCGAGCCATAGCTGCCGTCTGTGATAAACTCGGTATATTTGCAGTTAGGGCAAACATAATGAGGACACAAAGGGTTAACCTCGGAAATACCAGACATTGTAGCAACAAAGCTTGAACCAACACTGCCTCTCGAGCCAACAAGATAGCCATGAGCCTCAGAGTTTGCTACAAGCTTCTGGGCGGTCATATAAAGAACCGAGAATCCATATTTTGTAATAGAGTTAAGCTCTTTATCAAGTCTTGCCTTAACGATTTCGGGCAAGGGGTCGCCATACATCTTCTTAGCTCTTTCCCAAGTAATTGAAATAAGCTGTTCCTCAGCTCCCTCGATAAAGGGTGGGAAATTACCCGGGGGGATTGGCTGAATTTCGTCGCACATATCGGCAATAAGGTTTGTGTTTTCTACTACAACCTCATATGCCTTACTTTCGCCTAAATATTCAAATTCCTTAAGCATTTCCGCAGTTGTACGAAGGTATAAAGGAGCTTGATTATCAGCATCTGAAAAACCTTGACCCGCCATTAAAATACGTCTGAATTCACTGTCATGAGGGTCAAGAAAATGTACGTCGCAGGTAGCTACAACAGGCTTACCAAGCTTTTCGGCAACAGCAATAATTTTTCGATTGATTTCATGAAGTTCCTCAACCGATTTAAGTGTGCCGTTTGCAAGAAGGAAACGGTTATTACCGTCAGGTTGAATTTCAAGGTAATCATGGAAATTCGCAATTTCCTCAATCTCTTGGTCGCTTTTTCCTGCCATAATGGCACGGAAAAGCTGACCTGCTTCACAAGCAGAACCGATAATAAGTCCTTCACGGTGCTTTTCAAGTACAGAACGAAGAATTCTGGGACGCTTATAGAAATAGTCAAGGTGACCATAGGAAATAAGCTTGTAAAGATTCTTTAGACCTGCCTGATTCTTAACCAAAATAATCTGATGATACGAGGGAAGCTTCTTAAAATCGCCGCCTGCAATTTTTGTGTTGATTTCAGCAGTAGATTTAATATCATAATCGTCCTGAAGCCTTTGGATAAGCTGTAAGAATATGTGTGCCAGAATATTTGCATCATCACAAGCTCTGTGATGATTAAAATCCGGAAGCCGCAAAAATTTGGCAACTGTATCAAGCTTACAGTTTTTGATATCCTTAAGAATACTACGGCAAATTGCAACAGTATCGATAGAAGTAAAATCATATTCCCTGCCCATTCTTGAGCATACCTCGCGGATAAACGAGGTATCAAAAGGTGCGTTATGTGCAACCAAAACAGCATCACCGCAGAAATCAAGAAAATCCTTAACTGCCTCGGTATCTGTGGGTGCGTCACTTACCATTGCATCGGTAATGCCGGTAAGCTCGGTAATTTTTGCAGGAATAGGTCTTTCGGGATTTACAAAGGTTGAGAAGGTATCAGTGATAATACCATTTTCTATCTTAACGGCACCGATTTCGGTAATTCTGTCCTTTTTGGCAGAAAAGCCTGTGGTCTCTAAGTCAAAGCAGATAAATGTGCCGTCAAAGCCGATATCCTTAGAGCCTACTACGGCAGAAACAAGGTCGTCTACAAAGTATGCCTCTGTGCCGTAGATAACCTTTATAGGTGTACCTGCCTTTGCAAGTGACTTGGCAGTATTCATAGCCTCGGGGAAAGCCTGAGCAACGCCATGGTCGGTAATAGCAACAGCAGAATGCCCCCATTTGGCGGCCCTTGTTATAAGACTTTCGGCAGAGGAAACGCCGTCAAGCTGAGACATATTTGTATGCAGATGAAGCTCAACACGTTTTTTGTCTGCGTTGTCTTCAACTTTAATTTTTGAGGCTGTGGCAATAGAACGTGCGTTAATTACGTATGCTTTTATAAATGGGTCGAATTCATAGTCGCCGCGGACTAAAATAGTCATACCCTTTTTAACGGCTTCTAAGGGCTTGCACTCATTAATAGGAGCAAAAACCTTGACAATTGTGGAGCCTGAGTAGTCGGTAATATAAAGCTGAATAATATTTTTGTCGCCTGATTTAGTGACCTTGGTTTCCATTTCGAAAACGTCACCCCATACGACAACCTTACCTGAATCAAAAGAAAGTGAGCTTATAGGAACAGGCTTGCCCTTAATTACATTACCCCACAAGGCTTTCACCGAGGGCAAGAAGACTTGAGGCAGAAGGTTTTCCTTTTCTCTTATTTCGATAACATTTTTAGCCTTGTCGGCTTTAAATTCAGAGGGTGCGTCTTCTTCAGCAGCACGTAAGAGCTCTTCTCGTCTCAAGGTTTCTTCAATATGGTTTTGCTGTTCTATGTAAGCTTCGTCATCAATATGAATTTCTTTAACCCCTGAGAAGGTAACCTCTACATCACAAAGTGAAAATTCACTTGCGAGCAAAGCTTTAAAATTCTCTACAAAGCCCATACCCACTAAAAGCTTTTCACCGCCGTGGCAAAGCTCGATATTAAAATTATTACCGTCAACGGATAATTTACTATCGGTAAGTGTGCCGTTTAAGGAAGGCATAAGACGCCTAAGCTCAGAAACAAGCTGAGGGTAATAATCGGCTGTAAAGCTTTTCTTAGGAAATACAGGAAAAAGCCTGCAGGCTTTAAGCTGTAAAGCCGATGCAAGTGCCTTTTCTGCTACAAAAAGCTCTTCTCTGTTAATGAGTTTTGCAAAGCCAAGGGTAACCTCTAAAATTCTGGCATCTTTATTTACACAAAGCTTAATAAGCTGTGCATTTTGCACAGCTTGACTAAGACTTGATTCATTTACATATTTTGCGAAATAAGAAATAAAAGTGTTCATTTAAACCTCATCAGAGCTTTTCAATCTCCTTTAAAAGCTCATCAATAATCATATCCTCAGGTACTTTTCTAAGGATTTCGCCCTTTTTAAAGATAAGGGCACAACCGTCGCCGCCAGCAATGCCGATATCGGCTTCTTTTGCCTCGCCGGGACCGTTAACCACGCACCCCATAACAGCAACCTTTATGTGCTTATTAATGCCGCTTAGGCTCTCCTGTACCTTATTGGCAAGAGATATAAGGTCGATTTTTGTCCTGCCGCAGGTGGGACAAGACACAAACTCAACGCCGTCATTACGAAGTCCGACAGAGCGTAACAGCTCCTTAGCGGCTACTACCTCGCGTACAGGGTCGGCGGTAAGAGAAATTCGAATGGTGTCGCCTATTCCATGTAAAAGCAAGGAACCGATACCTGCACTGGATTTGATAATTCCGCCGTACTCGGTACCTGTTTCGGTAACACCAAGATGCAGAGGATAGTCAGTTTTCTCTGCTGCAAGCTCGTAAGCCTTAACAGTTGTAGCAACTGTAGAGGATTTCATAGAAAGAACAATGTCGTTAAAGTCGAATTTTTCTAAAAGCGAAGCATGGTAAAGTGCACTTTCGCACAAAGCCTCGGCAGTAGGATGGCCGTATTTTTCGAGAATGCTCTTTTCAAGAGAGCCTGAGTTGACACCAATTCGAATAGGAACACCGGCTTTTTTGCAGGCATCTGCTACTGCCTTTACCCTATCGTCACTGCCTATATTACCGGGATTGATACGGATTTTGTCAACGCCTGCCGCAACACAGTCGAGGGCAATTTTATAATCAAAATGAATATCCGCAACTATTGGCACGTTTATTGCTTCTTTAAGGGAGTATATAAGCTTAACTGCATCTCGATTAGGAACAGCGGCACGAATAATCTCACAACCTGCCTCTTCAAGGCGTTTTGCTTGTAAAACACTTGCATTGATATCTTCGGCAGGAGTATTAAGCATAGACTGAATTGTTACGGGCGAGTCACCGCCGATGCAGATATTACCAACCTTTACTTTGTTTTTAGAATTCATAGTAAACCTCACACAAAGAGTTTAAATATATCCTTAAAGGTTATAACAACAATTAGCAACAGCAAAAGCCCTAAGCCTACTGCATTTACGATTGCTTCGAATTTTCTGGGTACAGGCTTGCGGAATATTGCTTCAATAAGCAAAAATACAAACCTACCGCCGTCAAGTGCAGGGAACGGAAGCATATTAACAATGCCTAAATTTACGGTAATTACCATCATGATATAAAGAATATTCCTTACAGCATCACCGAATCCGGATTTCAAGCCTACCTGTGCCATTTCAACGGTGACAGTGGCAATTCCAACAGGTCCTGAAAGGTCGTTAAAGCCGTATTCGCCCTTAACAAGACCAAAAAGCGAGTCATAGACCATACGAACTACCGATACTGTTTGGCTGCCTGTTTCACCTAAAAGATTAAAGAAATTATTATCTTTTGATTCAAGATAAAAATCAACAGCCAACTTCGGTGTGCTGTCCTCGGCGGTAGTATAAGTAAAAAAGTCAACGTTCTCTAAGGTCAACTTCTCGCCCTGACGTTCTACCTCAAGGGTTGTACGGAAACGCTGGCGGCTTTCCTTAACCTCGATAGCCTCAACGGTAATTGACTCGTTAGGAACAGCCTTGCTTAAATCAATAACACCTTGCTCCAAAGCCTCGTAGGCTGTCTTTAAATCGGTAGTAGCGTTAATTCTTGACGTGCTCTCACATACAGAATTAAAAGCAACATTATTCATTTCATCGCTTGTAATCCTTCCGTCATTTGCAAGCTTAGCATACGCATCGTAAAGTGCGTTACAGCAATCCTGCTTGTAAATCTGCAAATCGTCACCTGCTACATCTGCAACCTTTATGGTTGAAAGAGCATAGGATAAATCCATTGAATTATTAACTTTGTACCCATCAACAGAAAGAATTTTGTCGCCAATTTCAAGACCTGAGTTAGCACTATAAGCCTTAGGGCTGAAATCTGAAACGGTTGTAGTTGTAAAGTAAGGCGTGGGTGATAAAAGAACACCCATAAATATAAGGCCTAAGATTATATTCATTAAGGCTCCGGCAATAATAACCAGCATTCGCTTATGAATTTTGGCATTATTGAAAGCACGGGGGTTATCAGAGTCTTCGTCTTCGCCTTCCATGGCACAAAATCCGCCTATAGGAAAAAGACGCAAAGAATAAACAGTTTCCTTGCGTTTAAACGAGATAAGCTTAGGACCCATGCCGAGGGCAAATTCGTTAACCTTAATACCTGAAAGCTTTGCGGTTAAAAAGTGACCGCCCTCGTGAAAAAAGATAATAAGCTCAAAAAGTAAAACTGCGATAATTATAAGACCGACAGTTGTCAGAATATTCGTAAAAACAGTCAAACAGTTCATCTCCGAATAAAATATTAAACTCTGCTCAAAACAAAGTCGCGGGCGGCTTTGTCGGCACCGAGTACATCTTCTACATTATTAATAGGCTGAGCTTTTACTTCTTTAATAGATTGTGATACAAGCTCACCGATTTGAAGAAACTTAATCTCACCTTTTCTGAAAAGCTCATTGGCAACCTCGTTTGCACCATTTGCAATTGCGGGTGCCGTACCACCGATTTTAAGAGCATCTTTGCAAGCAGCAAGGCACTTGAAGGTTTCATAGTCGGGTTTTCCAAAGGTAAAGGTACCAACTTCCCAAAGGTTAAGAGGCTTAACAGGAGATGGTAAGCGGTCCGGATAAGTAAGAGCGTACTGAATAGGAATACGCATATCAGGAAGTCCAAGCTGAGCAAGGACAGAATTGTCTACAAATTCAATAAGAGAATGAATAATACTTTGTCGGTGAACAACAACGTCAATGTTATCAGCATCCACATCAAAAAGCCAACGTGCCTCGATAATTTCGAGACCTTTATTCATCATTGTAGCGGAGTCAACGGTGATTTTAGCACCCATACTCCAGTTAGGGTGATTTAAAGCTTCGGCAACAGTTACATTTTTAAGTTCCTCTTCACTTTTGCCGAAGAAAGGTCCGCCCGAAGCGGTGAGGATAAGCCTTTTAAGCATACCTTCTTTAGGTGAAGCTTGCAGGCACTGAAAAATAGCACTATGCTCTGAGTCAACAGGTAAAAGCTTAACGCCGTTTTCCTTAATAGTACGCATAACAAGGTCGCCGCCTGCAACAAGGGTTTCTTTATTGGCAAGGGCGATATTTTTCTTAGCCTTTGCGGCGGTAAGTGTTGGCAACAGACCAATCATACCAACAAGTGAATTTAATACCGTATCGGCAGAGCTGATGGAAGAAGCTTCTAAAAGTCCTTCCATTCCGCTTAAAACATTAGTGTTTGTATCTGCTACAGCTATTTTAAGAGCTTTAGCAGAAGCTTCGTCATACATTACAGCAAGCTCGGGCTTTAAAAGCCTGATTTGCTCCTCAATTAATTTTACGTTTGTGTTGGCTGTAAGAGCTGAAACACGCATATTAAGCTTTTGGGCAACGTCGATTGCCTGTGTGCCGATTGAGCCTGTTGAACCTAAAATAGAAAGTGTATTTGTCATAATATCTTCCTTATTATTACCTTCGAACTAAATATTACACCTGCCAGATAAGACCCATTGTGTAGGAAATGAAAAGTGCAAAGGGTACAGTAAATACAACAGAGTCAAAACGATCAAGCATACCGCCATGACCCGGCATAATAGAACCGTAGTCCTTAATTTTGCATTCACGCTTAATAAGCGAGAAGGTAAGGTCGCCCATTACGGAAACGACGGCACTGAACATTCCGATTAAGAGAAGTGCAGGGTAATTAATAAGTACATTGCGATAGAAAACAAACTGGTACACAAGACCTAAAAGTTGAGAGCCTACGATTGAGGCTATAGCACCGCCAATAGCACCCTCGACGGTTTTTTTAGGACTTATTGCGGGGCAAAGCTTGTGTTTACCGATAGCCGAGCCTGTAAAGTATGCGGCACTGTCGGCAAACCAAGGCGGAACAAGAGCAACGCAAATAAAGAAGCTTGTAAACTGCCACTGAGCACACGCAAGTCGTGCAAGACAGAGAAGCGAAAGACCAATAAACAGAGTACCTGCATAGACAAAAAGAATATCTGTAATCGAATGCTTTTCATGCCTGAGTATTTGTGCAAAAAGCAAAACTACTGTATAGGCATACATTGGTACAAACCAGAAATTTGTGGTTGATACTATTACTGAAGAAACTACAAAAAGAACGCTTAACACAAGTATAAGCCAATCCTTATGAAAGCTCTTGGCAGTTAAAAACTCAAATTCCATCATACAGGCTATAACGCACAAAGCAACAAAAACTATCCATGGGATAAATTCGCTGGCAATCATAATACCGATTGCAATTGCCGCGGCAATACCTGCTGTAATTAATCTTGTCTTCACTAAAAAAGCCTCCTAACACAGCATGTGGCGGTGCATTACACACCGCCGTATCTGCGATTTCGTGTAGAAAACTCAGCGATTGCCTTGTCTAAATCTTCTGTAGTAAAATCAGGCCACAATTTATCGCTGATATAATATTCGGCATAAGCCGACTGCCACAAGAGGAAGTTGGAAATTCTGAATTCTCCGCTTGGGCGTATAATAAGGTCAGGGTCAGGCTGACCTGCGGTATAAATAGAATCGGAAATAAGCTTAGCATCAATATCGTCAACTGAAAGCTCGCCCTCAGACACCTTTTGGGCAATTAATTTAGCGGCGGTTACAAGCTCGTCTCTGCCGCCATAATTCATGGCAATGTTTAAAACCATGCCTCCCCTATTCTTTGACTCTTCCTCATTTTCATTGATAAGAGCCTGAAGCTTAGGAGAAAACGCAGTTCTGTCGCCTAAAAACTTAACAACGATTGTGTCGTCTTTAAAATCCCTTAAAGCTTCGTTAAGATATTCCTCGAAAAGCTTCATCAAGGCGTCTACCTCTTCTTTTGGGCGACGCCAGTTTTCCGTAGAAAAGGCGTAAACAGTAAGGTGCTTGATGCCGATATCGGAACAGTACCGAGTTATTTGGCGAAAGGTCTGGGCACCGGCTTTATGCCCCATACTGCGAGGCAGGGCACGTTTCTTTGCCCATCGGCCGTTACCGTCCATAATTATACCGATGTGAGCAGGCAGGACTCTTACCTCTGCCTGCTCTTTATCCTTCTTTTTTGAAAATAAAGCCATATCAGATAGCCATTACTTCCTTCTGCTTTTCAGCACAAATTTCATCAATCTTTTTTGTGAATTTGTCTGTAAGCTTCTGGATTTTTTCCTGACCGTTTTCAAGGTCATCCTCTGTAATCTCAGAATTTTTCTTCATCTTCTTAAGCTTTTCGATAGCATCTCTACGTTCGTTACGAACCTGAACCTTGCTATCCTCTGCCTGCTTAGAAACATCCTTAACGATTTCCTTACGCTTATCCTCAGTAAGAGGTGGGAAAATAAGACGGATAACCTTGCCGTCATTCTGAGGATTAATGCCGATATCAGAGGTCTGGATAGCCTTCTCTATAGCACGGAGTACTGTAGCATCATAAGGCTGAATTGAAAGTGTACGTGCTTCGGTTACTGAAACAGCGGCAAGCTGCTTTACAGGTGTAGGAGCACCGTAATAATCTACAACTAATTTGTCTAAAACTGCAGGGTTAGCTCTACCGGCTCTAATTCTGCCGTATTCGCTTTCAAGGTGGTTAATGCGTCTCTGCATTGCATCTTCAGCATTCTTAATAACTGTATTCATAGATATTCTCCTTTAATTCTTATTAGTAACAAGTGTACCTACAGGCAAACCGCAAACAGCATCGTAAATATTCATGGGATTTTCTATCGAAAGCACCATAATATCGATATCATTTTCTCGACACATAGTTGCTGCTGTACCGTCCATTACCGCAAGCTGTTTTTCTACAACCTCGTCAAAGGTAAGCTTGTCGTACTTAATTGCATCGGGATTTTTCTTGGGGTCACAGTTGTAAACACCGTCAACCATAGTTGCCTTGACAATAATGTCAGCCTCAATTTCGGCGGCTCTAAGTGCTGCCGCTGTGTCTGTAGAGAAGAATGGGTTACCTGTACCGCAACCAAAAACAACTACTCTTCCCTTTTCAAGGTGTCTTAATGCCTTGCCTCGGATATAGGGCTCGGCAATTTCACGCATAGAGATAGCGGTCTGAACGCGGGTATCAACGCCCAACTGCTCCAAAGCGTCGCACACACCTAAGGCATTTATAGAGGTAGCCAGCATACCCATATGGTCAGCTCTTGTTCTGTCCATTTTGCCGCTTGACCTGCCACGCCAGAAGTTACCGCCGCCGACAACAATGCCGATTTCTACACCCAACTCTACACATTTTTGAATGGGCTCGCAGATTTTTAGTACAGTATCGAAATCGATACCTGTTTTTTGTTCACCTGCAAGGGACTCGCCCGAAAGCTTAAGCAAAATACGCTTATATTTAGCCTGCAAAGTAATCACCTCGTATTACATATATTTAATCACATTAATAATACTACATTTTGTAGGTTTTGTAAAGGAATTAAAAAAGTAATTTTCAAATCTTTAATAATTTTTTACAACATTTTTTACACAAAAAAAGCGTCAGGCAAAAACCTGACGCTTTTATAAACGTAAATGTTAAATTACTTAACCATGGAAGCAACTTCTGCTGCGAAGTCGTCCTGACGCTTCTCGATGCCTTCGCCCTTTTCATAGCGAACGAAGCCTGTAATAGCGATAGAACCGCCGAGCTCCTTAGCAACACCGTCAACGTACTTTTTAATTGTGAGGTCGTTGTTCTTTACGAACTCCTGGTCAACAAGGCAGTTTTCCTTGTAGTACTTCTGAACCTTACCGCCAAGAATCTTTTCGATAATCTGCTCAGGCTTGCCCTCATTGAGGAGCTGCTCACGCATAATCTTCTTCTCGTGCTCAAGAACCTCAGCAGGTACGGACTCAGCATTGAGGTACTGTGTGTTAAGAGCAGCAATCTGCATTGCTACATCCTTACCGCAAGCAACGAATGCGTCAGAAGTTGTATCAACGTCTGTATCGAAAGTAACGATTACGCCGATTTTACCGCCTGCATGTACGTAACCTACGCAAGGAGCCTCAAAACGTGCAAATCTTCTAATCTGGAGATTTTCGCCGATTGTGAGAACCTTCTCCTGTAAAAGCTCTGCAACTGTCATCTCTGTACCCTCTGCTTTGCACTCCTTAAGAGCATCAACGTCAGCAGGATTCTGAGCCATAACTGTCTTTGCGCATGTATCAACGAAGTTTTTAAAATCTTCGTTCTTTGCAACGAAGTCAGTCTCGGAGTTAACCTCGATAACTACGCCGCAAGTGTTTGTATCGTTTGTAAGAGCATAAGCAATACCCTCAGCTGCAATTCTGGAAGCCTTCTTGGCCTGCTTTGCAAGACCCTGCTCACGAAGGAAATCAACAGCGGCATCCATGTCGCCGTTTGCCTCTGTAAGAGCCTTTTTGCAGTCCATCATACCGCAGCCTGTTTTCTCTCTGAGTGCTTTTACGTCCTGTGCTGTAAAACTCATAATCTAAAATCCTCTCTATATATTTGATTTGTAAACGAATTAATTAAGAGATTAAGCCTCTGCCTCAGCTTCAGCCTCTTCCTCAACAACTGCAGCGGCACCCATCTGGCCCTCTCTGCCTTCGATGATAGCGGAAGCCATTGCACCTGTGATAAGCTTAACAGCACGAATAGCATCATCGTTGCCGGGAATTACATAGTCAATCTCGTCGGGATCGCAGTTTGTATCAACAATAGCAACTACGGGAATACCGAGCTTCTTTGCCTCTAAAACAGCAATCTTTTCTTTTCTGGGGTCTACGATGAAGAGTGCACCGGGCATCTTCTCCATATCCTTGATACCGCCGAGGAACTTCTCGAGCTTCTCGATTTCGAGCTTGAGCTTGATAACTTCCTTCTTGGGAAGCATATCGAATGTGCCGTCAGCCTCCATAGCCTTAAGCTGGTTGAGTCTGCCGATTCTGCGACGGATTGTTGTGAAGTTTGTAAGCATACCGCCGAGCCAACGAGCGTTTACATAGTAAGCACCTGCACGCTCTGCCTCTTCCTTAACGGAATCCATAGCCTGCTTCTTTGTGCCTACGAAGAGAACGGACTTGCCCTCAACGCTGATGTCACGGATAAAGTTGTAAGCTTCTTCAAGCTTCTTTACAGTCTTCTGAAGGTCGATGATGTAGATACCGTTTCTCTCTGTGAAAATGTACTCTGCCATCTTGGGGTTCCATCTTCTTGTCTGATGACCGAAGTGAACACCTGCTTCGAGAAGCTGCTTCATAGATACTACTGACATTTTATTTTCCTCCTTAGGTTAAAACCTCCGATGAGCTTTGAAATTTACCCTTTTTAGATAGCCCGAATGTCACAAGCTACACCTTTAGAGCAACCCACCGTGCGTAATGCTTTAGTATGATACCAAAAAACACAGTCAAAGTCAAGGGTTTTTAAAGATTTTTTGTAAATTTCTAAAGTTAAAATTAAACAACAAAACCTAAACTATTCATTTCTTAATTAAAGTTTTCTTGTATTTGCACATAAATCAAAAACCACCAAAGTAATGCACACAAAATCGAACGCTACCCCCAGCACTCCCGGAAGTATAAAAGAGTTCTTAAGATAGAAAAATATATGAGAAATTATATCTCCGACTAATAAGATCAATGTAAGAACCCCGAAAACAACAAGAGCCTTTCCTTTAAGAAAAGCATATAAACCGATTATCGCTATATGCAGAACAAACAGAACTAAAAAAGCGATACCATAATGTAAAAATAAAGTTTCTTCAAACAAAGCTGACACCGCAGGTACATATATACTTAAAAAGGCTATAGCGTTGTTTGGTATGAATATTCCCAAAGACAACAACAACTTAATAACTAAACTAATAATAGATATTTTTTTAACATTCATAACAACACTCTCCTTTATGATCATTATATAACTACTTTTAATTTTATCATATCCTCTACATAAATTCAATTCGCAAATTTCGAATTTATTACAATAACAAAAGAAGAAACGCTCTTCCTTTTGAGAAGAGCGTTTCCGGATTGATTGGTGATATAAGAAAAATTTACCATCTGTCAAAGAATTTGTGACCGCCGTGGCTAACCACATAATTCTGAGACTCGTGGAATGCGCTTTCGCATACGTTAGGTGCGTAGAAGTAAATTACCCTATGCTGAACAGCGGCACCGCCGTTATCGAATACAAACTCGATAGCGTCTAATACATCTTGGTTGGGAACATTATTGAGCGAAGCTGAATAACCGTTACCGGTTCTTACTGCGTCAACTGAGGGATATCCGTCGGTAATCATTGTGTCTTTGATTGCCTGAGCAACAAGACAGCAACCGATAAATCCCTGTCCGCCTGCTTCACCCATTACAAGGTGCTCGAGAACATCTCTGTCATAATCAGAAAGCTCTACGCTATAGCTTACATAGGATGTGTCAGGATTATCAATCTGAAGCAGAAAATCCTTACTCTCTGTTGCACAGAGAACTGCTTCGCCTGACTCTTTTTGTTCCTCAAGCTCAGTTACTGCTTTTGCGGTTGCCTTTTTAGCAAGGTCAAACGCCTGAGCTCTGGAAAAGGACTCCTCGTCCTGCTTTGAAGAAAGAATCTGGTCTTCCTTATAAGTCTTGGTTACAAGCTGAATGCTTCCTTCGGGTCGGCTGTTAGATTCGTTAGCTGCCACTACGTCATTGTTTGCAAGAAAACAAATGAGGCAAGGTGTAATTGCAAGTGCGATTACAAGAGCTAAGGATAAAACAGCAGTCGATCTTTTGAATGCTTTTATCAAATTTGTCCTCCTTATTCCGGGCACATACAAAGTAAAAGTTCTGTGCATACCGCCTAAGCGGCTTAAGTGCCCTAAGACAAGAGCCTTATGAATTGTCACCCACTGCTTGGCCGCAAGTTTTCAATGAAAATTTTATTTTGTGACTTCACAGCGATTCAATTAAGGTCTTGTGTAAGCAGTAAAATTTTTGCTTGATCACACAATCCGAGGTGTATTATGGCATACTTTTCAGGATTTTGCAAAAATCATCTGCTGTATTTTTATTTCTAAATTAGAATTATAATCAGCTAATTATTCTATATTAGAATTATTCTTCGTTATATTCAACAATATTTTTGATGTTTCTTTAGTTGTATTGCTAATTGGCACAAACTTTCGATGCCGTCATTTTAACGAAACAACTTGGTTTGTCGTAATGTTTTTTGTTTATTTTTAATATTTGTTGTTATAAGCACTGTGTCTTCACCGATTAGGGTTATGTCACTCCAAGGAATGATTACATCCTCAGATTTACCTAACAATCCGAAAAATCGAGGTCTGCCGAAAACCACCACAGACCTTACACCTGCTGTAAGAGTATCAATTTCGATATCATCAATAAAGCCGACTCTTGAACCGCTGAGGCTGTCGATTACCTCTTTGCGTCTTAGCTCTGCAACTCTGCTAATCATAAGGCTTATTCTCCCCTTTGCTCTATATATATGCAAAGCTTTGCTTAATAATACATGTGAACGTATTGTGATAATTTACGGCTTTTTACTGAATTTTCTCTTAAGCTATTGAAAAATCCTTTACTTGTGATAAAATAAATATAATTATGTTTGGAGGGATTATAATGAAATCTTTTAAAATATCATTTCCCTTAGTACACAAAAAGTCGTCTTTGCCGACTTTTGCAATGCTTTTGGGAGTTTTAGCCTCTTTGCCTGTGCTTATGGTAATGTGGGTAGCTATGTGTTCGCAATTTACAAGAGTTGAAGGCAGTAACGAAACCACACTATATAATGTATATATAAGCTTAAGGGCAATATTCGCTATTTCTGCAGTTGCCGGTGTAGTAGTTTACGATTTAAAACGTGCAAGCGTTGCTTTGCTTCCAGCGGCAGGACTTGGATTTGTAAGCAGTGTTTTAAAGCTTATTGTTGCATTTACAACCTACTCAAACAAGAAAGCCCTGGATGCTTCTATTTCTATGCAGTCAAGCTACACCCAAAACTACGTTGACATTGCCGAAGCGGCTTTGCTTTTAATTACGGCTGTTTTAGCATTGATATATTTATTAAGCGTTCTTAAAACCGCATTTCCTGTAATTTTTGCATCAGTAATTACTACAATCGTAATTCTTTATTCGGTAATTTCCTACTCTACAACATACATTGTAAGCGAATTCACTGTGCTTGCACGTTGCTATGCTATTGCCTACTGCCTTGGTCTTTTGCTTTTCTGTATTTCTTCAAAAACAAAAGCACAGCTTGAAGGCAAAGTAAAAAAAGAAAAATACGTACCAAGGAGAATGAAGGCGTGAAAAAAGTAAGAAACGTAGAGTTTAACCAAAACTCAAAGCTTCCTGTAATTATAATTGCAATTTCTGTGCTGATGCTTGTTCTTTCGGTTGTTAAGCTGGAATTCCCCATTACCGAAAACAGCTTTGGACTTAATAATATAGCATCTATAGTTTCTGTTTTGCCTTTAACAGCAGGTGTAAGCGCTTTTATGCTGATAAAAACAAAGAAATCCGCTTTTGGCGAATTTCCTTGTTACATAATGTCTGTTCTTATTGTAATGGCGTTTATTATTATGTTTATATTAAAGCTTATTCCCGGTGGTTTTGAAGTTTTAGGCTTGGCACTTTGCATACTGCTTGCATACCCCTATATTGTCGCAGGTCTTACTATCCGAGGTTGTGTATACAACCGAGTGTTTGCCCTTGCTTTTGCCGGAATATTACTGGCAATTTCACTTGTAGCGGTTATTGCAATATCCTTTGTAATTTCAGGATTTATTACATCGCTTCTTATTTTACCGCTTATGTACGCAGTGCTTATGCTGAACATTATGTGCTTTGATTTAAAGCCTTTTAAAAGAAATAAAGAAGAATACAGCAGTATAATTTAAGCTTATAAAAAATTTCTCCGCAGTCTAATTTAAGACTGCGGAGTTTTTTAGTAATAATAATTATCTGCTACGGAATCCTCGTAAATAAATTTTGCAAGGTCATAACGGGCACGATACCAGTCATTTACAAGAATTACCGAACCTGCCTCGTTGTAGCCGTAGCTCCACGTACCGTCTGTTGGCATTGAAAGCTGTTCGATATCATAGCTTAAATAAGTCAAGGCACCTGACACCAAGGTTGTAATTTCGCTGTTTTTGAGGTTTGTAGTAATATTGGGGCCAACTGCATTTACAATCTGCACGATTTCTGTAATAGATGCTGATGATTTAAGCTCGTCTATAACAGCATTAAGAAACTTTCGCTGACGCTCTACCCTATCCCAGTCCGAGCCGCCGTACTCTGTACCGTTAATATAGCCGCCGCGGTTTCTGGTGTACCACAATGCCTGCTGACCGTTAAGGTTAACCATACCGGGCTGTGTGTCGTAGGGCAAATATTCGCTCTGCCCGTTCTGGGCAATCTGGTCATTGATATAATAAATCTCATCCTGAGAAAGCTCAACATCAACGCCGCCCATAATGTCTACAATTTCCTTAAAGGTCTCAAAGTTAACAATAGCGTAACGGTCAATCTGAACGCCATAGTTTGCCTCAATTGTTGCAATAGAAAGCTCGGCACCACCTAAAGAATATGCGGCATTAAGCTTTGTGGCATAATAACCGGGAATCGAAATATAGGTGTCTCTTAAAAAAGAAGTCATCTTGATTTTTTCGTGACGGTTATCAATAGACAGCAAAATCATTGTGTCACTTAAGCCTTGATTGCCGTATTGGTCAGCACCAAAAAGCATAATATTAAGAACATAAGGGTCACTTAAAAGATTGCCGTCCTCGTTATCTATTATAAGCATTTCGGGGTCGGTAGGGTCTGTTGAGGTTTGTGCGTTTTGATTTCCTACTGCCGAGCCTTTATCAATATCTTTGTACTGGAACTTGTTAAGTGTGCTATAGTATACAATGGAAGCAACACCGCCCACAAGAAAAAGCACCGACAGCAAACAGCAGATAACCTTAATAACAATCAGCTTTTTCTTTGACTTTTTCTGAGAATGGGAGCGTATATCAGCAGAGGAGCTGATATCGACAAACTCCTGATTTTCTTCTGTGGACATTACCCATCACCTTCTTGAAGTCATAATATTCTAATTTGTAATTATAACTGTTGAAATCAATTTATATTTCTAATATAGAATTATTGTAAGAAATCGTCAAACTTTCACAAAATCATCAGATTTTTAGGAGATTTTGTCAATCCAACTCATCAAGAGTAAGGCTGAATGCAGGTAAAAACTCCTCCATAAATACTTTTAGTGCAGGAAGTTTGATATTCTTAAGTGCTTCTCTGGTACTTCGCTCTGCCTTTAAAAACTCGTTATTGCCCATTTTAAGCTCCTCGGTACACTTAACAAGAGCCGAAAGCTTGTCGGCGGCTTTAACGTAAAGGTGAAGCTTTTCGTCAGCAAGCTCTGAATCCACCAACGGTGCGTAATTATCCCTTAAGTAATCGGGAAGCATCGATAAAAGCTTTTGCTCGCTTAAATGCTCGATATTCTTATAAGCGTCCTTGATTTTTGGGTCAAAATATTTGACCGGTGTAGGTAAATCTCCTGTGATAATCTCGCTTGCATCATGAAAGAGTCCTAATAGTGCCGCTTTTTCGGCGTTAAGGTTTTCTCCAAAGCGTTTATTGGCAATAGTCGCTAAGGCATGAGCAAAAATTGCTACCTCCAGACTGTGCTCGCCGATGTTTTCTTCCCTTGTATTGTTCATCAACCCCCAGCGATTTATATACTTCATTCGGTTAAGCATAGCGAAAAAATTGTAATTTGCCATAAAATCTCCTTATTTCTAAAAAACATAGTGCATTTTCAGATTATATATGGTATAATATCATAATCTGATTATATACTAATATACTTTGGAGGTAAAGTGTTTTTTATAACTCCAAACAATTTTTGAGGTGAATTATGTCATTCGGCAGTAAAATTCTTGAATATAAAGAAGAACTTTTAAAAGACCTTGACGAGCTTATAAGGATAGAATCCGTTTCTTCAGAGAATCCCGAAAAGTGTACCGAAGCACTTAACTGGATGCTTAATAAAGCCGAAAGCTTCGGTCTTATAACCAAAAACATCGACAACAAAGCGGGTCACGCACAGCTTGGCGACGGAGGATTGCTTTGTGCTACGCTTACACATCTT
>JAUNEH010000030.1:0-19215 GCA_030525665.1 Ruminococcus sp. | reverse complement strand
CCGCGTCTGCCTTTCGGGAAACCTTGTCTGCACAAGCTTTGGCGTTAACAGAAAAATCATCTAATAAGCTCATAATATCCTCCCTGTTAAAAATGCTTTTCGTAGAAATCATAGACAGCCTGCTTTCTATTTGAAAGCTCAGAGCATCTGTCTATATATTCATATGGATATTTGAAATTAAATATACGCTCCAAATGCTCACTGCCAAATGCTTTGAGTTTTGTAACGGCACCTGCACCGCAAGCAAGAATGGTATGGGTTTCGTCCATAATATACACATTATAAAGACCGTCGAAACCTTCTTTTGCCCAGCCGGTATTCTCAAGATTACCAAGCATCTTGCTTTGGCGGTAAAGATAATACGGACGGAAAGCATTGTCGGAAAGCTTAGAATAAGCGTACGAAAGCATATCGGACACAGAAGTGTTAGAGTTGTTGGTAATAAGCTTATTTTCGGCAGTGATAAATGAGCTTCGCTTCATAGATAGAGTGTGAATAGTAACGCTTTCTGGCGAAAGAGCTAATATTCCGTCAATGGTTTTCTTGAAGGAATCCACCGAATCGGTATCCAGTCCGGCAATAAGGTCAGTATTTACATGTGTAAAACCAAGCTTTTTTGCCAAATTAAAGGCAGAATAAAACTCATCAGAAGTGTGCCTTCTACCGATTGCATTTAAAACACTGTCATTTAAGGTCTGGGGGTTTATGCTTAAGCGGTCACAGCCAGAGGATAGAATTGCCCTTAATTTATCCTCGGTAATAGTATCGGGTCTGCCTGCTTCTACAGTAAATTCTCTCAGAAAAGACATATCAAAGCTTGACCTTACTGTACCTATCACTCGGGTTAAGTCCTCGGCAGAAAGGGTCGTAGGAGTTCCGCCGCCGATGTAAACAGTTTCAAGTCTTAAGCTTAAATCCTTTGCAATTTTTGCGGTTTCTTTGATTTCTTCAAGCAGAATATCCACATAAGGCGAAATAAGGTGCTTTGCCTTTTCTACAGACTGAGAAACAAAAGAGCAGTAGTTGCACCTTGTGGGACAGAAAGGTATGGATATATATAAGCTGAACGAATCCTTTCTTGAAAGTTCAATAATTCTTCGTTCGTTAGCCTCGGTAACCTTTGCAAGATTAATTTTCTCTTTGCTTACAAGCAGGGTATCGCTAAAATATTTTTCTGCCTCTTCCCTGCCGATATCGTCAGCAAGTCTTCTGAAAAGCTTAATAGGGCGAACTCCTGTAAGAAGTCCCCAAGGAAGTGTGCGATTACAGATTTTTGAAAAGCATTTGTAAAGAAGAGTTGCAAGCAAAAGCTCTATGTCGGCACCTTCTTCAGCATCACGTGCAAGCTCTTCGCATTTTGAGTCCACAGATACCTTTACTTTTAAAGCATTATCGATAACCTCGGTATAAACAAAAGGTTCCTCTAAGACTTCAACCTCAGTAACTGTGCTGATTTTTTCGTTGGGAAAGAATGCACGTGTTAAATTTTCAAGCTCATAAGCAAAGCTGTGGTTAATTATATAAAGTTTCATTATACACTCACATAAGGGTTATTGTTTCGTTCGAATTCTAAAGTTGTGGCTTCGCCATGACCGGGGTAAACCGCAAAGTCACCCTGTAGGTTTGCAAGTTTTTTAAGAGATGCAAAAAGTTCGTTTTGGTCGCCTGTGGCAAAATCCGACCTGCCCATAGAAAGCTTAAAAAGTGTATCGCCTGAGAAGATAACCTTGTCTTCAAAAGAAACGTAACAGCCGCTACCAACAGTATGACCGGGCGTACTTAAAAACGTAAGCTCAGTGTCGCCAATAAAAAGGGTGTCGCCGTTATTAAGGGTAATGTCACAAGAAATCACGGGAAAACTACGAAAGCCGAAAGATGCAGAAAGATTAAGAAAACCATCAGAGAGAAAGGACGCATCTTTTGAAGAGACAACCACCTTTGCACCTGTTAAGGTTTTAATTTCTTCTGCAAACCAGATATGGTCAAAGTGACCATGAGTAAGAAGAATATAGTCAAAAGAGTTTTTGTCTGATTCTTCTATAAATTTTAAAAGCTCTGAGCTTTTATAGCCGGGGTCAATTACGGCTTTGCGATTTGTATTTTCATCGGTTACTATGTAGCAATTTGTGCCCAAGTGACCTACAGGAAAGGTTTTTACACTAATCATTTTGCAAGCTCCAATGAATCGATAATTATGGTTACAGGGCCGTCATTCAGAAGTTCTACCTTCATATCGGCACCAAAAATACCCTTGGCTACTTTTTTAACACCCAATTCAAGCAAGGTGCTGCAAAAAAGCTCGTAAAGAGAATTTGCCGACTCACCCCTTGCGGCACGCTCGAAATTTGGGCGTCTGCCTTTTTTACAATCGGCACAAAGAGTAAAGTTAGAAACCACCAGAACCTCGCCGTCTACGTCTGCTAAGGAAAGATTCATTTTATCATTTTCATCAGTGAAGATACGAAGTCCCGAAATTTTTTTGGCAAGTGATACGGCTTCTTTTTCGTCGTCATTTGCTTCAACGCCCAAAAGAATAAGAAAGCCCTGATTAATTGAGGAAACAAGTTTATTATCAACAGTAACGCTTGCGTTACTCACACGCTGCAATACAGCCTTCATTTAATCATTCCCTTGTAATCGAAATAATGCCGTTAATGGTAGCTATACGTGCCATAACCGACTTAAGATGGTCAAGACCCGAAACGTCTAAGGTTACGTTGATAATAGCCTTATTATCGGGAAGCTCGCGGCAGTTAAGGGCACGAATCATAATATGCATAGCACTAAGCTGAGAGCTGACATCCGCAAGCAAACCTGCTCGGTCATTGCCGAGAATCTGCAGTGAGCTCTGGAAAGTATCCTTGACACTTGAAAGCCAATACGCGTTGACCCATCGCTCGGGATGCTCTGCCTTTGAGATATCCTCGGGCACATTGGTACAGTCACGTTTATGAATAGACACTCCGTATCCGCGGGTAACAAAGCCGATGATATCATCCCCGGGCAAAGGATTACAGCAACGGGAAAACTTGGTAAGCACGTCATCAAGGCCCTCTACACATACGCCCGAACCGACTTTTGTCTTCGGCTTCGACTCGTTAACAATAACGGGTGCTTCTTCAATAGCTTTAAGATAATATTTCTGGTATACGTCGCGAATACGCTGGCTGATTTTCCAAAGCTGAATTCCGCCGTAGCCTATAGCGGCATAAAAGTCGTCTACGTCCTTGATTTCGATTTTAAGGTTGATTTTTGAAAGAAACTCGAAAACGTCTTTATCCTTAAGCTGGATACCCATTTTCTTAAGCTCGCGTTCAAACTCAGCCTTACCTTCAATAATGTTTTCTTCTCGTTTTTCCTTCTTAAACCACGAACGGATTTTGGCTCTTGCTTCTGAAGTTTTTACAATTTTAAGCCAATCACGCTTGGGACCCTGAGTTTCCTTTTGAGTTAAAATCTCGACAATTTCACCTGTTTTCACCTGATAATCTATAGGCACAATACGACGGTCCACCTTAGCACCTACCATTCGGTTACCAACAGCAGAGTGGATTGCATATGCCATATCGATTACAGTTGAGCCCTGAGGCAGGGTAATAACGTCACCTTTAGGTGTGAAAACGAAAACCTCGTTGGGGTTAAGGTCGGTTTTGATTGAAGAAACAAGGTCAGTTGAGTCCAAAGCCTCGCTCTGAGTTTCAAGCATTTTACGAATCCACGTGAGACGGTCCTCAAGGGATTGTGCCTTACCACCCTTATCGGAAACACCCGCCTTATACTTCCAGTGTGCGGCAATTCCGTACTCGGCGGTGTGATGCATATCCCACGTGCGAATCTGTACCTCGAAGGGGATTCCTCGATGGCTGATAACGGTTGTATGCAAAGACTGATACATATTTGCCTTAGGTGTTGAAATATAGTCCTTAAAGCGGTTAGGAATAGGCTTATAGATATCGTGAATAATACCTAAAACATTGTAGCAATCAGTAACAGAATGGACAATAATTCTTACGGCAAAAATGTCGTATATCTGGTCAATGGTTTTGCCCTGAGTATAGGTTTTATGGTAAATGCTGTTAATACTCTTAACTCTGCCGCTGATATAAAGCTCTTCTATAGCACTTTTGCTACGCTCTAAAATCTCTGCCTTAAGGTCAGAGATAAAGGCTTCGCGGTCATTCGCGGTAAGCAAAAGCTCGTTTTCGATTTCCTCGTAGCCTACCGGGTCCAGATATCTTAAGGACAAGTCCTCAAGTTCTTCTTTAATAGCCTTCATACCTAAGCGGTGAGCAATAGGAGCATAAACCTCCATATTTTCTCTGGCTTTATCTCGGCGTTTTTGCTCGTGCATACAGTCGATAGTACGCATATTATGAACGCGGTCGGCAAGCTTAATAATGATAACGCGTATGTCGTTACTCATTGCAATAAGCATTTTGCGAATGCTTTCTGCCTGCTGTTCTTCACGATTGGCAAAGGCAATCTTGGAAATCTTGGTTAAACCATCAATCAGCAGGGCTATTTCGCTTCCAAACTCCTTGGTTACGTCCTCTAAGGTCTTATCGGTATCTTCCACTACGTCGTGAAGAAGTGCGGCGATAATGGCATCGGTATCCATACCCAAGCCTACAAGAATACAGGCAACAGACGTAGGATGCAGAATATAAGGAATACCCGACACACGACGTTGGTCGCCATGTGCCTCTTTAGCATAATTATATGCTCTTTCGATTTTTTCTAAGTCATAGGTGTTGCCGCTTGCTTTTAAAAGCTCTACAAGCTCATGATAATCTCTGTAGTGGGCAGTATTTACTTTTGACATTTCTCCACCTCCCTGAGTTTTCTTATTATAGGTGCACTCTCAATATCCACCTTTTGGTCGACGTCGAGAACTGAAATTTTAAGGCTTTTGGGACCCTCGAAAAGGGTAATAAGCGAAAGTTCTGCCATTGCGTCAAGACAAACCCTAAGCTTGCCGCAAGGCATTGAATTAAGCCGATAACTTAAAGTTTCAAGACTTATATTAACAGTACCGAGAGATTTAAGATACCTGTAAACTGTAGCAAAATCCTGTCTGTCGGGCAAAAGCATTGGAAAATACTGAGTATACTTAGGTGCCAATGGTCTGTTTAATACGAATCTGTCATAAAGCCGCATTGAATATAAATGACGCTGGGTTTCAAAGTCTGAATAACGGATATCTCTTGCAATAATAGATAGATAAACGTTATTTTTATAATAATTTTTATCAAGTGAAACCGCCAAATCCACAGTGTCACCTATAGTATATGGAAAATCCTCACAGGACATACCAAAGCACATAACAGTATGTACTGCACCGCCGCGGGTTACGGTAAGCCGCTGATGCTTGCCGTTCGAGAGTGACTTCACATCGGTAATTTTCATATTATAAAGACCGAATAGCGGCGAAGGGTTACCTGCACCGTAGGGCTCTAAAATGCTGAGGGAATCTACCAACTCAATATTAAGAAGTGCTGGATTAAGCTTACAGTCTATATTAACCGTAGGAAGGAACAAGGTATCCAGCGAATCGTAATAATCATAGAGGGCAGTTTTAAAAGCCTCGATATTCTCGGTCTTAAGAGAAAAGCCAACCGCCATAGCATGGCCGCCAAAATGCTCGAGATGCTCACTGCAGGCAAAAATAGCCTCGTTTAATGCAAAGCCATCTATGCTTCTGCCTGATGCTCGTGCAGTATCGCCTTCTTTAGAAATAATTATACAGGCTTTGCCGAAAAGGCCTTTGATTTTTGCGGCAATAATTCCTATAACACCCTGATGCCAATTGTCACCCTCAATAACAATTACGGGATTACGCACCAAGTTGGGATTTTCGCTGATTTTTCGGTCAATTTCTTTTAAAATATCCTGCTCAATTTTCTGACGCTCTAAATTATCCTCGGAAAGATTCGAAGCAAGGCTTAGGGCGTATTCTTCATTATCTGTAAGCAAAAGCTCAACAGATTTTGAGGAAAGTCCCAATCTGCCGCCTGCATTTATTCTTGGAACAATAGAAAATGAAACGTCTGTGGCTGTAAGCTCTTTGTCAGCACAGCCGCTTGCCTTTAAAAGTGCAAGCACACCTGTGCGTTCGGAATTGTTAATACAGCGGATACCGTTCTTTGCAATGACGCGGTTTTCGCCTGTAAGGCTAACAATATCACCGATTGTGCCAATTGCGGCAATGTCAGAGTATTCTTCTAAAAGCATGTCCACGTCGGCGTACTCGCCCTCCATAGCCATAATAAGCTTAAATACTACGCCTACACCGGAGAGTTCCTTAAACTTGCTTTTACAATCGGGACGATGGGGGTTTACAACCGCAACGGCGTTAGGAATCACCTCGGGCACTGTATGGTGGTCGGTAATTACAACATCCATTCCAAGAGAATTTGCAAGTTCTACCTCATCATACGCTGAAACACCGTTATCAACGGTAACAATGAGCTCTGTACCTTCTTTGGCAAGAGTCCTGAGGGCTTCTGCGTTAAGGCCGTAACCTTCTGACGCACGAGCAGGAATGTAGAATTTTACGTCAGCACCCACAGTTTCAAGATACTGAAGCAAAAGTGCTGTAGCGGTAACACCGTCGGCGTCATAGTCGCCGTAGATACATATTCTTTCGCCGTTTTCGACTGCTAAGGTGATTCTTTCAACAGCTTTGTCCATATCCTTGATTTCAAATGGATTATCAAATGCAACCTCGTCGCTTATAAAAGCCTCTACAGCTTCTGGTGTATTAATACCGCGTACATCAAGCACGGCGGCACATATCATAGGTATGCCGAACTGCTCGGATATACTGAGGGCACGTTCTTTATTTAATTGTGCAACAGACCAGACCTTCATTGTTGCCTCCGAAATTAGTCTTTGAATTTATTTATTAAGTCCCGAGCATATTCCCGGGCAGAGTCAGTGACGGTAACACCGCCCATAATACGTGCAAGTTCCTCTACTCTGCCCTCTGAATCCAGAACGTCAACAGATGTAAAGGTTCTGCCGTCAACACTACGTTTTTTGATTTTATAATGAGTTTTAGCTTGTGCGGCAATTTGCGGCAGATGAGTAACGCAAAGCACCTGAGTATCCTTGCTAACCTCTTTAAGCTTCATACCGATTCGCTCAGCAGCTGAACCCGAAACGCCCGAATCAACCTCGTCAAATATTAGGGTATCGGTGGGGTCGGCTTGAGAAAGAACGGTTTTAATTGCAAGCATCATTCGTGAAAGCTCGCCGCCTGAGGCGATTTTTGCCACAGGTTTTGGAGGCTCGCCTACGTTTGCCGAAATCAAAAATTCTATTGTATCTGCACCTAATTCATAAAGCTCAACAAGGTTTTGCTCAACAGCTAAAACTGCATTGGGCATATCTAAAAAGTGCATTTGCTCTGATACACTTTGGCAAAATCTTTCTGAGGTTACTCTGCGTCTTTCTGAAAGTGTCTGAGCCAAAGCTGAGGCTTTAGCGAACGCCTTGTCACAGTCAAGCTGAAGCTTTTCAAAGTGTTCCTCGAAATTTAGTAAAGCTTCTAACTCCTCTTGTGCATTGTTAAGGTAAGAAATCATTTCTTCCTCGGTGGAGCCGTATTTTTTGGAAAGAGAGTTAAGTAAATCAAGACGTTGTTCGATATTGTCCAGAAGCTCGGGGTCGCTGTCTAAATCAGACAGGATATCCTCACATTCAGAGTAAATATCGCGAAGCTCATATGTAATATTAGAAAGTCGCTCTGAGAGGCTTTCTGCTGATGAGTGATACCTTGACGCAGAAGACAAATCAGAGGCGGCATCATCAAGAAGATTCAAGGCAGAGGCGCCCTCATTAATGTCGCCGCCAAGCTTATAAGAAGCAGCACAAAGGCTTTCGCGGATTCGCTCTACGTTCGTAAGGGCTATGCGTTTAGACATAAGCTCGTCGCGCTCGCCTTCCCAAATATCCGCTGCTGTTAGCTCTTCTATCTGAAAACGCAGGATATCAATTCTGCGGCTTCGCTCCTGTTCGTCGAATCGGCGTTTTTTAAGCTGATTTGCTAAGTCCTTATACTCGTCGAAAGCAACCTTGTATTCATCTAAAAGATCGCTTAAATTTCCTAAGGCGTCAATATAACGAATATGCAAATCAGGAGACATAAGCTCGTAGCTTTCGTGCTGACCATGAATATTTATAAGAAGCTTACCTAAGTCCTTAAGCATAGAAACCGTAGCAACCTTGCCGTTAATGCGGCAGTTGTTTTTTCCTAACAAAGTCAGCTCGCGGGAAACAAGGACATCACCATCTGAATCAAAGCCAAGTGCAGAAAGACCCTCGCGGGCTTTGTCGCTTATATCAGTAAAAAGTGCTGTTACCACAGCCTTGTCGGCACCTGTACGGATAAGCTCGCGGGATGTACGAAAACCAAGCACAGCACCTATAGAGTCGATAACTATACTTTTACCTGCACCTGTTTCGCCTGTCAGGGCATTAAGCCCCTCGGAAAAGTTGATATTTGATTTTTCGATAACTGCAATATTTTCTATGTAAAGTTCTGACAGCATAAAAATCTACCTGAATTAAATAAATTTATTAAGTTTAACAACAAAATCTGCGGCTGAGTCGTTATCAGTACAGGCTATGAAGATTGTGTCGTCACCGGCAAGAGAGCCGACAACACCGGAAAAATCCATAGAATCAATAGCGGCACAGGCGGCTGATGCCATACCGCTGTATGTCTTGACAACCACAAGATTTACTGCAGCCTCTGCTGAAATAACCGAGCTTGAGAGAATTCCCGAAAAGCTGGATTTCATTTCGGTAAGCTTCACCTCGGGAGCAATATAGCGGTATTTGCCGTCTGCAGAGAGGGATTTCTGAAGTCTTAAAGACTTTATATCTCGGGAAACGGTGGACTGGGTTACAGAATAACCCTCGGCACGAAGCTTTTCCAAAAGTTCCTCCTGAGTGTTTATGGGATAAAGCTTTATAAGCTCTAAGATTTTGTTATGTCTGTTAAGCTTCATTTATATTCACCTCTTTTAGTTTTTCACTGGCTAATTTAAAGAAGTTACGCTTTTTAATTACAATCATATCAAGGGTTTTTTCGGAATTTTTAATCTCAACAATATCATCCTCATAAAGCTCCACAGAAATCTGACCGTCTATTGTAAGATAGCTTTTATCATCGGGTGAATTGGCGTGGATTTTTATAACAGAATTTTCGGAAAGAATAACAGCCCTTGCCGAAAGAGAGTGAGGACACACGGGCACAAGCTCGATACACCTTAAATCGGGCGAAATCACAGGACCACCAGCTGAAAGTGCATAAGCGGTAGAACCTGTAGGAGTTGCAACTAAAATTCCGTCTGCCCTATAGGATGAGACATCTGCTCCGTCAATAGATACCTGTAAATCAATTATTCTGGAGAGTGAACCACGAGACACGACAGCGTCATTTACAGCTATGTATTCCTTACTTGTGCCACTTTTAGAAATAACACAAACAGAAAGCACCGAGCGATTTACAATTGAATATTCGCCCTTTACAAGCTGAGTAATCATATCAATTTCGTCGGCTTCAAGCTCGGCAACATAACCGAGTCTGCCAAGATTAACACCAAGTACAGGCTTACCATGTGATACCGCGTGCTTCGCACTATGTATGATTGTACCGTCGCCGCCAACAGTAAGCACTAAATCTGCGGCTTTTACAAGGTCGCTGTGATTGTCGAAAGCCAAAGCTTCCTTAAATAAATCCGACAAACTGCTTTTATGAAAGAGCACCTCGACACCTTGAGATATAAGAAGCTCGGCAATTCTTTTGCCTGTCTCGGTTGCTCCTTTTTTATTAAAGTTAACGATTAAAGCGATTTTCATACTATCACCTTACTTATCAAGCTCTGCGTGAGAAAGTTCAGAAAGCTCCTCGGCTGTAACGGTCGCAAAATTTCGGGGGTTATCGCTGATTTTTACGTACATTAAGTATTCTATGTTACCTTCAGGACCTTTAACAGGTGAAAAATCCAGACCTAAAACATCAAATCCGCTTTCGAGAGCAAAATTAACGATAGTTTCGATAACCTCGGCGTGAACCTTTTTGTCTCTGACTACACCCTTTTTACCTACCTTTTCTCTGCCTGCTTCAAACTGAGGCTTTATTAAGCACACGCCTCTACCCTCTTTGCTTAAAAGATTTCGTGCAACAGGCAGGATAATTCGAAGAGAAATAAACGAAACATCAACAGAGAAAAAATCTATGTCTTCGGTAATATCAGCTTTGGTAACATTACGGAAGTTGGTGCGTTCCATATTAACCACACGCTCGTCGGTACGTAATTTCCACGCAAGCTGACCATAGCCTACGTCGACAGAATAAACCTTTCTGGCACCGTTTTGAAGCATACAGTCGGTAAAGCCGCCTGTAGAAGCACCTATGTCAAGGCTGGTTACTCCATTAAGGTTTAAATTAAAGGAAGTCATAGCTTTTTCCAGCTTTAAGCCGCCGCGGCTTACATACTTTAAGCCTGAGGAGCGAACCTCTAAGGGGGCATCCTCGTCGTACTGGGTACCGGGTTTGTCAGCCTTTTGGTTATTAACATATACATTGCCCGACATTATTATGGCTTTTGCTCGCTCGCGGCTGTCGGCAAAACCTTTTTCAAACACTAAAACATCAAGTCGTTTTTTCATAATTACCTTCTCATTATATCATAAATACCTAAGGCGTTAAGCCTTAAGCTTTGCATAGATTCTTTTACCGAAGCATGGGGCACAAACTTGTCCTCTACTGCTGTAATACCGTAGGTGCCCTTAAAACCGAGCTTATCTATACCGTAGCCGAAGGTCTCACCTATGCCACCTGTGAGCATGCCCTCCTCGAAGAAGTGCACCTTGGAAAATTTTGCTGCAAGCTTTAAGGCTTCTTCGTCAATAGGCTTTATACGGCAAAGCTTTAAAATACAAACCTCGATACCGATTTTGGAAAGCTCACGCTTTGCAACACAGGCTTCGGCAAAAAGCCTGCCGTAGGTAACTATAAGACGGCTGGCGTCTTTGTTGCCGTAAAGTGCAAAATTTATGTTATTTTCAGTAAAGTTTTCGGGACGGTAAGGCTCGGCACCTCTTGGATATCTGATAGCAACAAGGTTTTTGTCGCGTATAACGCCTTGTTCCATACAGCCTGCAAGCTCATCAAAATAACATGGTGAATAGCAGGTAGTATTGGGAATTGAATTAAGCATAGAAACGTCAAACACGCCCTGATGGGTTTCGCCGTCTTCGCCTACTATGCCTGCTCTGTCAACACCTAAAACAAGGTGGAGCTTCTGCAAAGACACGTCATGAACAAGCTGGTCGTAGGCACGCTGTAAAAATGTAGAATACACTGCAAAAACAGGAATCATTCCCTGGCTTGCAAGACCGGCACCAAAGGTAACAGCGTGCTCCTCAGCAATTCCTACATCGAAAAATCTGTCCTTATATTTATGAGAAAACTCAGTTAAACCTGTACCCATTGTCATTGCGGCTGTTATGGCACAGATGTTTTTGTTGCGGCTTGAAAGATGGCAAAGACATTTACCGAAAATATCGCTGTATGAGGTTGAGTGTGACAAAGGCTCACCCGAGTCAACGTCAAACTTGCCGATACCATGGTAGTTTTTAGGGTCTTTTTCGGCATAGCCGTAGCCCTTACCCTTGACGGTTACTGCATGAATTAATACAGGCATGGTTACCTTTTTTGCGGCACGAAGGGTATTTATAAGCTCTTCCATATCGTGGCCGTCAACAGGACCGTAATAGAAAAAACCAAAGTTTTCGAAAAGATTGTTGCCTTTAAGTGTTCGCTTTTTAAAGGCATTTTTTATTTTGGTAAGCAAATTAACCAAAGGCTTGCCCACCAATGGAACCTTATTAAGTACTCGTTCAAGCCCCCACTTGGCTTTAAGATACCAAGGGTTAACACGTATACCCGTAAGATACCTTGCAAAGGCACCTACATTCTTAGAAATTGACATTTTATTGTCATTTAAGACTACAATAAAGTTCTTTTTAAATCTGCCTGCATTGTTCATGCCCTCAAAGGCAAGACCGCCTGTAAACGAGCCGTCGCCAATAACAGCAACCGTGTGGCTTGAGTCACCTTTAATAGCCTTAGCCTTGGCTATACCATAGGCGGCAGAAATCGAGGTACTGCTGTGACCTGCACCAAAGGCGTCGTAATCGCTTTCGTCTCTTCTGGGAAAGCCTGAAAGTCCGTCCTTACGTCGGATTGTGGCAAGTCGTTCCTTTCTGCCTGAAAGAATTTTATGAGTATAACACTGGTGACCTACGTCAAACACAATGCTGTCGTCAGGCAAATCAAATACATAGTGCATAGCTACAGTCAGCTCAACCACACCCAAGTTAGAAGCAAGGTGACCGCCATTTTCTGAAACAGTGCTTATTATTAGAGCACGAATCTCTTCGCAGAGGGTTGAAAGCTCGTCTATACTAAGCTTTTTTATGTCGGATGGATGTTCAATTTTATCAAGAAGCTGAAAGTTTAGCTTTTTTTCCATAAAAACCACTCATTTGTTTCTGTTAAGTAAATCTTCGGCAAAGCTTACAAGCCCCGAAGTATCGCCCTCGAAAGCATCAAGAGCATTAATTGCCTTATCTGTAAGTTCTTTTGCAAGAGCACGGCATTTTTCAATACCTAAAAGAGACACCATATTGGATTTGTTATTTTCTATATCAGAATTAACAGGCTTGCCCAAAACGTCTGTTGATGAAGTGACATCAAGAATGTCATCAACAATCTGAAACTGCAAACCGATACATTCGGCGTACTCTGCGGCGGCTGATATTTGCTCGTCATCTGCACCTGCGGCGATACATCCCATTACACAAGCCGCTTTAATTAGCGCCGCCGTTTTAAGCGAGTGCATTAGGCTGACGGTTTCGGAGTCGCCTTCGCATTTTTCTAAAGCAAGGTCTATTACCTGCCCGCCTACCATACCGTCTTTTCCGCAAAGTTTCGCAAGAGCTCGGGCACATTTGGCGGCGGCTTTGAAGCCTATTTTTTCAACACTTTCGTCAGAAAGGATTGCCTCAAAAGCTAGGCTCTGCATTGCATCACCTGCAAGCAAAGCAGTATCTTCGCCAAAAACCACGTGATTAGAAGGCTTTCCGCGACGCATATCGTCGTTATCCATACAGGGCAAGTCGTCGTGAATAAGCGAATAAGTATGAATAAGCTCTACGCCGCAAGCAGGGTAAAGTGCCACCTCAGGACTTTTGCCGCAAAGAGAAGCAAAAGCCATAGAAAGCATTGGACGTATTCTTTTGCCACCTGCCGAAACAGAATATATCATTGAATCGGTTAAAACCTTGTACTCATTTCTTCCGCCTTCTAAAAGCTTCATAAGAGTTTTATTCACAAGTGTCAGATATTTATCTGAATAGTTAAACATAATCAGTCCTCCGAATTTGGGGATAGTGCAGACATTTTTTCATTCATAGCCTTTATTTTCTCACCTGCTGATTTAAGATAATCGCTGCAGAAGGTATAATACTCAAATGCTTCCTTGTATGTTAACAAGGTGTCGTCAAAGCTAAGCTTACCGCTTTCAAGCTCTGCAATAAGCGAAGAAAGCTTTTTTACACCTGTTTCATAGTCCATATTCTTAAATTTATCGTTACTCATTTTGTCCTCCTGTAGAGCTTTTGATTTCATCAGCTATTGATATAAGTTTATTAAGCCTGTGATTAACACCCGAACGGCTTATGGGCGGGTCTAAAAGGCTGCCCAGTGCTGAAAGCGAAAGCTCGGGATTGTTCCGTTTAAGCTCAGCAACTTCTCTAAGATTATCAGCGAGCGAGTTAAGTCCGCGTTCGGCTTCGATAATTTCAATAGCATTTAATATTCTGGCACCTGCCTCAGCTGTGCGTGAAATATTTGCAAGCTCAGAATTAATACGGCGGTTGGTAATGTTACGCATTTGCTTGTAGGCTTTAGCACTCATAATGTCCATTGCCGAATTTGACGCACCCATATATGTAAGCAAATCGGTTATCTGCTCGCTGTCTTTTAAATAAACAACGTGTGTTCCGCCTCGTACCATTGTACGGGGAGAAAGTGAACATTCGTCTATTTCGCCCATAAGAGTACACAGGTCGTTGCAAAGGTTTTTAAAGGGCACGCAGAATTCGAGATGATAATTTTTCTGAGGGTCGTTAACCGAACCGCAGGAAAGAAAAGCACCTCTTAAAAAAGCTGAAATACACTGTTCATCTTCGATATTTGCCCTATTCACCCTTAAAGTGGGCGTATTACTGCTATGACCAAAGTAATTAAAAATACGCTTACAATCACTTTCAATAAGCACTTTGATGCTGTGAAGATTTATATCTTCCTTGGTGGCACGAAGGGTAGATTTCTTCTCGACAATAGCTCCGAAAAGAGTGCTCATATGCTCACAAAATCTTTCGGCAACGCAGATAGCCTCGGTTTTAAGCTTTATTTCCTGCTCTGAAAATTTACGGGAATAAAGAAGCAGTCCGTAGCATTCGGAAAGTCTTCTGGCATTTATGCTTATATCTGCTTTACAAAGCTCTTTTTTTACTTCGCCTGCAAAGGACATCCCATTACCTCCAAAAAATTATGCTTTCCAGATATCCCTGTGATGAATTGTGGATTTCTGGCCGTTTTCTATAAAATGACTGTTCAAAAGCCTTGCCAAGGTTACCGAACGGTGCTTGCCGCCTGTACACCCTACAGCAATTACAAGCTCACTTTTTCCCTCGGCACGGTAAAGAGGCACCGAGTAATCCAAAAGACTTAAAAGTCGCTCGATATACTGCTGTGTTTCGTCAAATTTAAGGACATATTCCCTTACAGCCTCGTCTAAGCCTGTAAGGTGCTTAAGCTCCTTAACGTAGTAAGGATTTGGCAGACACCTTACATCGAAAAGCAAGTCAGCCTCTAATGGAATTCCGTACTTGAAGCCGAATGACATACAGGTAACAATTAAGCTATCCCCTGCATTCTCAGCAAAAAGGGTTGTTACACGTTCCTTAAGCTGTTTGATTGCCATATAAGAAGTGTCGATTACAAAATCGGCATGTGCTTTAACAGGCTTTAAAAGCTCGCGTTCAAGCTTGACGGCATCTTCGGTGGAAACATTAACTCCGTCTGCAAGAGGATGCTTACGACGGGTTTCTTTGTAACGGATAAGAAGAATATCGCTTTTGGCATCAAGGAAAAGAATTTTATATCGCTTGCCTTCGTCTCTGAAGGTTTTAAGCTGGTCGAAAAGATTATCGAACACCTCTCCTCCGCGAATATCAACCACTACGGCAACCTTTTGCATACGGCTGTCGTTGGAAGTTTCGCAAAGAGTATAAAGGGTTGAAAGCAGCATAGGCGGAATATTATCCACGCAGTAATAGCCGATATCCTCCAGAGCATGCAGGGCATTGGATTTGCCTGCACCCGAAAGTCCTGTAATAATAATAAATTCCATTAAGCTGCCTCCTTTTTCAGATATGGATTATTTCGCGGTGTAAATCAAAGCCTGTTTTTGACTTAACCTCATCCTGTATGATTTTTACAAGGTCAAGTACATCCTGACAGGTAGCACCGCCTTTGTTCACAATAAAGCCCGAGTGCTTTTCGCTTACCTGAGCTCCTCCTACTTGTCTGCCTTTTAAGCCGCATTCTTCGATTAACGCCGCAGCGAAAGCGCCCTCGGGACGTTTAAAAACAGACCCTGCACTGGGATATTCCAAGGGTTGCTTATCCTTACGCTTTTGCATAAGCTCATCCATTCTGTTTTTTATGGCTGTGCTGTCGCCCTTTTTGAGCTTAAGTGTAACAGAAAGGATAATATATTCGCCCTTCATATATACGCTGTGTCGGTATGAAAGGTCAAGCTCATTTAAGGTAAACTCACCTACATTAAGCTCGGGGTCAAGATGAGTACAGGATACAACAACGTCTTTCATTTCGCCGCCGTATGCACCTGCATTCATATATGCCGCACCGCCTACAGAACCGGGAATACCGTAACCGAACTCAAGACCTGTAAGGGAGGCTTTCCATGCATCAAGACAAAGCTTGGTAAGAGATGCACCTGCACCTGCAACTATAGTATCACCTTTTATGGTAATATCTTTAAACTCTCCTTCAAGTCGGATAACCGCACCCTTTATACCATTGTCGCTGACTAAAAGATTTGAGCCGTTGCCAATAAGCATATAAGGCACGTTACATTCTCGGCAAACAGAGATTACCGTCTTAAGCTCGTCAGTATTTTTAACAGTTATAAGACAGTCGGCATTTCCGCCGATTTTAAAGGATGTATGCTCGCTCATAGGAACATCCTGCTTGTATTCAATATTAAGATTTGTAAGCTTTTCTTTTAAAAAATAATTCATATACTCTCCTTAGGAAAGTGGGATATTGTTTTCTTTAAGGTATGCGTTAAGATTATCAACGCTTGCATTTACAACCAAAGACTCGGGAAAATCAATGTCATGAAGCATCTTAAGTGCCTCCTCTGCCCTTCCCAGCTGAGTTATGAAATGGGCTTCAGTATCAACAGATACTCGGCACTTGTGCTTTTTACAAAGCTTGGCAATTTCGACGCAATTAGGAACAAAATCGGGTTTGTGCTTGATTGAGGAGTTGTTAATTTCAATAAGCTTGCCGCATTTTGCGAATTCTTTAATAACCTTTTCGTAGTCGTATTTATAGTAAGGCGAACCCGAGTGAGCTATCATATTGATATAAGGATTTTCTGCCATTTTAAGGTAAGCCTCTGTACATTTTTCGACGGTAGGCTCACCATGCAAGGTAGGCATATGCATAGACGCTATACAGAAGTCAAGGTTCCTTAGGGCGTCCTCATCCACGTCAAGATTACCCGAAAAATCAGAAATATTAGCTTCTACTCCCTTTAAAACCCTGACGCCCTTAAACACCCTTGGTATTGCGTGAAGGTTCATAAAGTAATACTTATGTGGAAAATCCTGCATAGTAGCACCATGGTCGGTAATTGCCATGGCGTAAAGACCTATACTTTCTGCTTCGCTTATCATTTCCAAAGCAGTGCAGTAAGCGTGTACCGACATAATTGTGTGAGTGTGTAAATCAGCAACTATTTTCATTCTTCGCCCCAACCCGTATCTACCTTGTGGCTTTGGATATCCTCAACGCCGATTTCCATACCTAAACTCTGTAAAAGCTCCTGAGCCGCGTTGTAGCCCATCTTCTTCTGTCTGTTATTCATAGCTGCAACTTCGATAATAATCGCAAGGTTTCTACCGGGCTTAACAGGGATTGTCATAATAGGCACCTGAATACCCATAATCTCGGTATACTGGTTATCCATACCGATACGGTCATAAACCTTTTCGGTGTTCCACTGCTCCATATTAATAACCATATCGATTTTTTCGGTGAGCTTAACGGCACCCATACCGAATATACGTCTTGCATTGATAATACCGATACCTCTCAGCTCAATAAAGTGACGGATGTTTTCGGGAGAAGTACCAACAAGAGTACGGTTGGAAACACGACGGATTTCAACGGCATCATCAGCAATAAGTCGATGACCGCGTTTTATAAGCTCGATAGCTGTTTCTGATTTACCTACGCCGCTGTCACCGATTAACAGAATACCTTCGCCGTACACCTCAACAAGTACGCCATGACGGGTAATGCGGGGAGCAAGCTCGGCATTAAGGAAGGTAATAAGAGAAGCAGACATAGAGGACGTTGCATCAGCAGAGATAAGAATAGGAATTTCGTATTCTTTAGATGCCTTTATAATAGCCTCGGTTGGCTTGTGATTTCTGGCGATAATAATTGCAGGAGGCTTCTGGCAGAACATGCGGGACAAAATCTCGTACTGCTTCTCTGTAGCGAACTGCTCAAGATAAGAATACTCGGTATTGCCGAAAATAATTATACGGTCTTTGTCATAGTAATCCATATAGCCTGTCAGCTCAAGACCGGGACGGTTAATTTCCATAGAGGAAACCATGAGCTCCTCGGGGTCTGAGGGCATATAAAACTCCTTAAGACCTGTATCCTTAATAATTTTAGCTAACGTAACTGAAAAATCTGTATTCATAACGCACCTCGCTGTGTTAAAAATATTCGTAATAATTCTCTGAGAAAAATATGTATCCTTTTACATATATATGCTCCATTGTATTATAACCTAAAACCACCGAAAAATAAAGTGTTTTTGAAAAATAATATGCATAATTTATGCAAAATTTGCAAGATTTTTTTAGAAAGATAAATTTAAAATGCATATTTACTTTTTGCCGACAAATCCTTTAATCAGGTGATTTTATGTTGATATCAATAATCAGAACTGTGCTGATGTATTTATTTGTAATTATGGCAGTAAGAATCATGGGAAAACGTCAGTTAAGCGAAATGCAGACAACCGAGCTTGTTATTACCCTTATAATCGCTGATATTGCTTCCATACCCATGCAAAACACTTCTCAGCCACTCTTAACAGGCGTCATACCTATTCTTATACTTATTAGTGCTGAAATTATCATAAGCATTATTATGATGAAATCTTCGAAAATCAGAAACCTTGTTTGCGGAAAGCCTGAGATTCTTATTAACGACGGAAGCCTTTGCCAGAATACGCTCAGAAGCTTAAGACTTACTACCGAGGATTTATCTGTTCAGCTAAGACAGCTTGGTGTTTATAACATTAATGACGTACAGTTTTGTATTATTGAGCCAAACGGAAAGCTAAGTGTTCAGCTTAAGCCCGAAAAACGCTCGCCAAACTGCGAACAGCTTAGCATTGCCGTACAGGATACGGGAATTGAGGCGGTAATCATAAGCGACGGTGAGCTTTTGAAAAATTCTATGAAGCTATGCGGTGTGGATAAGAATTGGATATTTAACATTCTTAAACAAGAAGGGCTCTCTAAAGATGATGTTATGATTATGACCGCAAACAGGCTAAAGGAATACAGCATTATTAGGAAGGTGAAATAGTGAACAGATTTGCCATTGCAGTAACGATGATACTGCTTGCAGGTATTATTTGCGGTTGTGAGCTGTTTACCGTTAATACTATCGTAGATAATTCAAAAAACTCTCTTGACAAAGTTGTCACGCTAATAGAAGAAGAAAACTACAACGAAGCCTCTGAGCTATCTGAGAAAATATTAAAGGACTGGACCAAAACCGCAAGACAACTT
>JAUNEH010000086.1:0-5190 GCA_030525665.1 Ruminococcus sp. | reverse complement strand
TGGCAAGTATTTTTCCGCCAAAGTCAGGTCTTATGGATTTTATTCGGTTAAGATTTACAACTGTGGATTTTGAAATTCTCATAAAATCAGCTTTAGGAAAATCTTCCAACTCATAAAGCTTTAAATCTGTTTCAAATTCAGACTTTGCAGTATAGCAAAAGGTCTTTCTGTCTACAGATTCAAAATAAAGAATATCATCAGGCTCAATGCAGTAGGTTTCGTCGTCTTTAATTCCCACTATCTTTTTGCCTTTTGCATCTTTGCTTTTAATAAGCTGGATTATGTCAAGAATCTGCTCGTCTGCCTCTTTGCACTCTATGGTGATTTTGGGCTCTCTGAGCTTTCTATTTTCTATAAGTTTAATCTCCAAATTCTACACCCCTGATTTGTGTTTTCGTAGCTACTGTCATAATTATATTAGAATTAATTTTATTTGCAATACTTAGGTGCGTAAGTTGCTTGAGTGGATACATAAGTTGCAAAATATAAAAACATAAAGCACTTACAGTTTTTTAAAACCGTAAGTGCTTAATTTTTTTATATGTCGTTTTAATCCCGCCGTAAATAAAACTTGATTTTTACATCAACCTATTTAAAGGCGGATTTGCCCCGTGGGTGGCTAACCCACTTAGGCCCAGTTGAGAGTATCTTCGTAAACTACGATGTAGTCGTTTGCACTTCTGTCCCAGGAGTTGTTGCTCATCATAGCTCTCCACATAAGGCTCTTCCAGCCGTGCTCGTCCTGAATACCCCAGAGTGCACGTCTTAAGGCATGAGCCATATCGTCAGCAGTGTAGTTAGCAAATGTAAAGCCGTTGCCGTGACCTGAAGCACTGTCAAATACAGAGTTCTTAAGACCGCCAACTTCTCTTACAACGGGAATTGTACCATAGCGTAAAGCAATCATCTGTGCAAGGCCGCAAGGCTCACTCTTACTGGGCATCAGGAAGATGTCAGCACCTGAGTAGAACTTTCTTGCAAGCTCGGGAATAAAGCCGTTGCAGAAGCATACTCTGCCGGGATACTTATTCTGCATAGCTCTGAAGAAGTCTTCGTATTCCTTGTCGCCTGTACCAAGAACGATAAACTGCATATTTTCAGTGTTAAGTAAGTTCTCTAAGCTGTCACGAACAAGGTCAAGACCCTTGTGAGAAACAAGACGTGTAACCATAGCAACAAGGGGAACATCCCATCTTTGCTCGAGGCCGAGTCTTTCCTGCAATGCACGCTTACACTCGCCCTTGCCACTCATATCGTCCATTGAGTAATTTCTGTAAAGGTGATAGTCAGTAGCAGGGTCCCAATCACGAGGCTCGATACCGTTTAAGATACCGCAGATTTTGTAGTGATTGTTGTTAAGGGGATGATGCAAGCCGTGTGAAAACCATGGGTCTTTAATCTCCATAGCGTATTCGGGAGATACAGTTGTAACTCTTACTGCTGTCTGAATAGCACCCTTAACCATATTGAGCTTGCCGTCCATCTCAAGGATTTTCTGTTCGCTCTCAGGAATTCCAACACACTCTGTGTTAACATCCCAGCCGTACATACCCTGATACTGAATGTTGTGAATTGTAAAGATGTTCTTAATGTTGTAGTACCAAGGATTCTTGGAGTAGAACAGGTAGTAGTAAGTGGGAATCAGGGCAGTCTGCCAGTCGTTAGAGTGGATAATGTCGGGATGGAAGTCGATGTAGGGAAGCATCTCAAGAACAGCTCTTGAGAAGAATGCAAATCTCTCAGCATCGTCATAAAATCCGTAAAGCTTATCTCTCTGGAAGTAGTACTCGTTGTCAATGAAGTAGTATGTGCAGTCGTTGTGTCTTGCCCAGAAAAGACCGCAGTACTGGTGCCTCCATGCAACAGGTACAGTAAAGTTTGTGATAAAGTTCATAGAGCACTTAAGCTCATAGGGAATGGTACCATAAAGTGGCATAACAATTCTGCAGTCCTGACCCTTTCTGCAAAGGGTAGGGGGCAGGCTTCCTGCAACGTCTGCAAGTCCGCCGGAACCTGCAAAGGGGTTTGCCTCAGAGGTACAATAAAGTATTCTCATATAAAATCATTCCTTCCTGAATGTAATGGGTTAAATAATTGTTTGCTTTGCAATGTAAATGGGATATGTTTCATAGCCCATTAATGAGCGATTAGGCTGAATGACAACGTCTTTGTCGATAATAGCGAAGCTTAAGTTGCAGTTTTCGCCGATTTTGGTATCCTGCATAATAATGCAGTTCTTAATAACCGAGCCTTTGCCAATGGTAACGCCCTTTGAAAGTATGGAACCTTCAACCTCACCATCGATTTTACAACCCTGAGCAACTAATGAGCCTGTTACCTTGCTTGTTAAGCCGTACCGGCTTGGCATATCGTCTCTTACCTTGGTGTAAATTGGTCTTAAGGGGTTGAAAAGCTCTTTTCTAACCTCCTGCGACATAAGACTCATGTTAATTCTGAAATAGTCGGCGATAGAAGCAATATGCTCACAGTAGCCTGTAACTTCAAAGCCGTACATATTAAGCTTATTCACGTTGTCCTGCAAAATATTCTGTCTGAAGTTAAGGGTATTGGCACTTACGCACTTTTTAACAAGGCTTAAAAGTAAATCCTTCTTAATAAGCACCGAGCTTACAGCCATGTTGCACTGTTCACCGCTGTTAAATTTAATCAGCATATCGGTTATTCTACCATCATCATCAAGAGTCAACGCCAAAGGTGCGGTTTCATTATCGGGAATAGTCATTTTCTGATATGCTACCGAAATATCGGCACCTTTTTTAAGGTGATGCTCGAAGAATTTCTGATAATCGAAATTCTGAATGCATTCGCAGGAAGCAATAACAATATATTCCTCCTTAAGATGCTCTAAATAGCCGTGAAGCTGATACATAGCCATAATACGGTTTTCAAATGAGTTGCCGTTATAAGGCGAAAGGATAGAAACACCGCTTCTGCGTTTTGATAAGTCCCACGCTCTGCCTGAGCCTATATGGTCCATAAGAGAGTGGAAATTGTTTTTAGCAATTATGCCTACGTTGTTGATGCCTGAGTTCGACATATTGGAAAGTGAAAAGTCAATAAGCCTGTACTTTCCGCCGAAGGGTACGCTGCCAAGGCTTCGCTTTGCGGTAAGCTCGGGAAGCTTTTCGTCGCCTAAGTTCGCAAAAATGATACCTGCTAATTTATTTATTGACATATTCTTTACACCTCCACGTCCTTGTCGATCATAGCCTTAGGTGCTACTTTAGCACCATCAGCCACATTTACGCCGTCGCCTACAACTGCAACGCCCCAATCCTCGCGGTTGGGGTAATCCTCGGGACATCCGCCGATAACTGCGTTTTTGCCTATGTGAGCATTTTCGGAAACAATAGAGTAAAGAACCTTTGCACCCTCTTCAATAACAGCACCGGGCATTATTATAGAAGAGTTAATCTCGGCACCCTTGCCAACGGTTACACCTGAGAAGAGTATTGAAAATTCAAGCTTGCCGTCAACGTCGCAGCCGTCGGCCAACATAGAGTTCTGGATTTCAGCATGCTCGCCTAAACAGTGAGGCGGCATCATGGGGTTTCTTGAATAAACATTTTTGAGGTCAAGGCAAACGTGTGGATTTAAGATATCCATATTGGCGTCCCAAAGGCTGTCGATGGTACCAACGTCTTTCCAGTAACCTTCAAAGGAATATGCAAACATCTTCTCACCTGCGTTAAGCATGGTGGGAAGTACGTTTTTGCCAAAGTCATGGTCAGAGGTCTCGTCGGCTTCGTCTTCAATAAGATACTTTCTAAGCTTATCCCAGTTAAAAACGTAAATACCCATAGATGCATTTGTGCTTTTGGGGTGTTTTGGTTTTTCGTCAAATTCGTAGATAGAGCCGTCGGGATTTGTGTTAAGGATGCCAAAACGGCTTGCTTCTTCTAAAGAAACGTCAATAACCGCAATTGTGCAGTCAGCACCCTTTTCTTTGTGGTAGGCAATCATTTCGGAGTAATCCATTTTATAGATATGGTCTCCCGAAAGAATTACAACATAGTCAGGGTGGTAACGGTCTATGTAGGCGATGTTCTGATAAATGGCATTGGCAGTACCGGAGTACCACTCTGCACCCTCAACAGCCTGATAGGGGCTAAGGCAGGTAACACCTGAATGCATACCATCCAAATCCCATGGCTGACCGTTGCCGATATATTCGTTAAGGACTAAGGGCTGATACTGTGTAAGCACACCTACAGCCTCAATACCTGAATTAGCACAGTTAGATAGGGGAAAGTCAATAATTCTGTACTTACCGCCGAAAGGTACGGCAGGCTTGGCAAGCCTTTTTGTAAGTACACCGAGTCTGGAGCCTTGACCGCCTGCAAGCAGCATGGCTACAACCTCTTGCTTAGGATACATAATTACACCTTCTTACTTTTATATCTGAATATAAGAATTCAAACAATAGGGCGAAGCATAATGGTATACACTTCGCCCGTTAATTTTACACTTACCAAGGCGGATTATTTGTCGGATTTGGTTTCCTTTTCTGCCTTAGCTTTAGTTGTCTTGGTGGTTTTGGCAGCAGCCTTTTTAGCTGTTGTCTTTTTAGCTGCGGGCTTTTTCTCGGCAGGCTTCTCGTCTGCTTTCTTTTCAGCAGCCTTTTTGGTTGTTGCGGCCTTCTTGGTTGCTGTCTTCTTTTCTGCAGGCTTCTTTTCCTCAGCCTTCTTGGTTGTTTTCTTTGCGGCAGGCTTTCTGGCAGCCTTCTTCTTAGGCTTCTCAATAACCTGAGTACACTTGAGGTAAATAGCGCTCATAGGAGGCAGGTTAAGAGTAATAGACTGCTCAAGACCATGTAAGGGAACGTCTGCAGTCTTGATTTCCTGACCGTTAGAAATTCCATTACCGCCGTACTGTGCATCATCAGAATTGAATACCTCAGAGTATACACCATACTGAGGAACGCCGATGCTGTAGTTCTCGCGGTACATAGGCTGGAAGTTGCAGATAACCACGATATCATTACCATCTGTATCAATTCTGCGGAAAGCGATTACAGACTGGTTATAGTCGTCGTGGTGAATCCAGTTGAAGCCCTCCCAGTTGAAGTCAACAGTGTGCATAGGAGCATTGTCCTTGTAGAACTTGTTGATATCAGCAAAGAAGTGGTTAAGCTTCTGGTGCTTCTCGTACTGTAAAAGACCCCACTGA
>JAUNEH010000085.1:2815-5319 GCA_030525665.1 Ruminococcus sp. | reverse complement strand
TGCCAAATACGTTGTAATCATGATTGGGACCACAATTTCATTTGCAGGAAAACCTAAAATAAAGGCTGTAAGTATTGTTCCGTCAACACCTAAGAGTTTTGCAAAAGGGTCTAAAAAATCAACCATATATTTTAAAAGACTTTTATCTGCTACTGAAATGTTTGCTAATAGCCATATTATTGCACCGGCAGGTAACGCCACAACTACAGCACGCGAAAGAACGCTTAAGACTTTATTTTTAACCGACAAAGCTACAGTTTTGATGATTTGCGGTTTCTTGTATTTTGGTAATTCCAGAATGAACGTTGTCACTTTTGTTTTATAAATTAAAGACAAAACTTTAGTTACCAAAAGTGTAATCAAAACTGACGTTATTAAAAGTAACAGAAGTGTCAGTGAGGTTAACAATGAATTGATGCTTTGACTTACAGTAGAAACAAAAAATATTGAACTTAAGGCTATCAATGTGGGGATTCTGCCGTTACAAGGGATAAAACTGTTAGTAAGCATTGCAATGTCACGCTCACTCTTTGAGTTTATGATTCGGCACCCCGTAATTCCACAGGCGTTACATCCAAACCCCATCATCATAGTTAGTGCTTGCTTACCGCTTGTGCCTGCTTTCATGAACATTCCGTCCATATTAAAAGCAACTCGGGGAAGATATCCGAAATCCTCGAGCAATGCAAAAATAGGAAAGAATATAAGAGCAGGAGGCAGCATAACCGCTACAACCCAACCAGCAGTTTTTAAAACACCGTCACATAAAAAAGAGGTTACACTCTCAGGGGCAGAAACATTGTACATAAGGGTTCGTATAGAATCAATTGTAATTGAAAAGAATTCGCTTAGAAAGTCACTGGGGTAATTTGCTCCATATGCAGTAAGCCAGAAAAGACCAAGAACAAATAAAATCATAATAGGTATTCCTGTAAGCTTTGATGTAAATATTCTATCGAGACGATTGCTTAAGTCCGCTTTGTTTTCAATTGATTCTGATATTGTAAATTGGGCTATTTCCTTACATTGCTCAGATATTCTTTGAGTAAATTCAATTTCATTTTTGACGTTTTCGAGAGATTTGATGCTTTCCACCGAGAAACACTTTATATTGTTTTCTGCAACATTAATTGTGGTTTTCAAAAGCTCTTTAATACCCGATTTCTTTTTAGCACTAACCTTTACCACAGGAATACCAAGCCTTAAGGATAATTCGTCGCAATCAATAAGAACACCACTTTTTTCAGCAATGTCCCACATGTTAAGACAAAGTACAGCTTTCTTTACTTTCAGAAGAACCTGTAGTGTAAAAGTCAAGTTCCTTTCTAATGCATTTCCGTCTGCTACTATAATAACGGTATCGTAATTTCCGTTGTCTAAATAATCGTCGGTTACTGCTTCTTCTGCAGAATCAGCAAACACCGAATAGCTTCCCGGTAAATCTATAATTCTATGTACAGTCCCGTTCGCTTTGAACTCTCCTTCACATATTTCTACAGTTTTGCCCGACCAGTTACCTGTGTGTTGATTAAGTCCTGTAATCGCGTTAAAAACTGTACTTTTGCCAACATTCGGATTGCCAACCAATGCTATAGTATAGCCGTCATTCATAGCTTTTACCGCCCGATATAAGTATTATATTAACTTTCTCTGCTGTTTTATCTCTCAAGGCGATTATTGTATTTTTAACGTTATAGGCTGTAAGGCATGGACTCATTCCTTTGATTGCAACCGAAACTTCGGTTCCTTCGGAAAAGCCAATCTCTATTAATCTTCGTGCGTATAGGTACTTAGAATCTATATTTTTGATTATGGCATTTTGTCCTGTTTTCATTTTGCTCAGTTTCATATAAACACCTGTGTTGTAATATTCCTTTACACACTATGAAGAACAAGAAACAAGTGTTACTTAAATTTTTCTTTCAAAAAGAAGCAATTTATGATATACTAATAAAAAAAAGCATATATATTCTCGGGTGATTAATATGAAAAGAATATATATACTTGTTTTAATAGGAGTTTTAAGTCTATCGTTGCTATCGGTAAGTTGGGTCTTAAATAATAACAGCTCGTCGTTGGTTTTTTCGGATTATATCAGTAAGAATTATCCCACAATTGTAATTGATGCCGGCCATGGTGGGGAAGACGGCGGTGCAACATCTACACTGGGAAGTCTCGAAAAAGATATTAATCTTGATATTTGCCTTACTTTGTATAAATTTCTTAAGTTAGGCGGTTACAACACAGTAATGAGCAGAACCACAGATACTTCTATCCACGATAGTGATGCCGATACTACAAGGGAACGAAAGGTTTCGGATATACGCAACAGGGTAAAGATTGCTAATTCAGACAGCAACAATTTACTTATAAGTATTCATCAGAATCACTTTTCAGAAAGCCAATATTTTGGTACGCAGGTTTTTTACTCCAAAAACAACGCCAACAGTCAGGTGCTTGCTGAAAATATAAGGACATCCGTAACTTCTCTTTTACAAACACAA
>JAUNEH010000085.1:400-2805 GCA_030525665.1 Ruminococcus sp. | reverse complement strand
GAAAGCTCGGACGTATACCTGCTTGATAATACAACGGTACCTGCTGTAATTGTAGAATGTGGGTTTCTTTCAAATCCGGACGAAGCTTTTCTTCTTGCACAGGAAGATTATAGGGATAATATGGCTTACAGCATTTATTTAGGTATTGTTGAATATATTTATCTTAATTATTAGGACGTGAATTTTATGGCAAAAGTTAAAAGCGTTTTTATTTGCTCTGATTGCGGTTACGAATCTCCAAAATGGTACGGAAAGTGTCCATCTTGTGGACAGTGGAATACAATGAACGAAGAACTTGTAACTAAGCCAACCACTACAACCTCTAAGATTACTAAAACAGTTTCCTCATATAGCGATGCATTGAAAATTACAGAAATCTCCACTGAAGACGAGCATCGATATAAAACCGGCGTTGCTGAACTAGACCGCGTACTTGGTGGCGGTATTGTAAAAGGCAGTCTCATTCTCTTGGGCGGTGACCCCGGTATAGGTAAATCTACAATTATGTTGCAAATTTGCAAGAAACTTTGTGAAGGTTTAAGGGTTCTATATATTTCAGGCGAAGAGTCTAAACGCCAACTTAAGCTCAGGGCTACAAGACTTAACGTCGAAAGCGACAATCTTCTTGTGCTTACAGAAACCGATGCGGAAATTGTTTCTGAGGTTATACGTCAGCAAAAACCTGACTTAGTTATGATTGACTCAATTCAGACAATGTGCCTTTCTGAGCTTAGCTCTTCAGCAGGCAGTATTACACAAGTAAGAGAATGCACAAATCTTTTTATGCGCGTATCCAAGAGTCTCGATATTCCTATGTTTATTGTAGGTCACGTAAACAAAGAAGGCTCTATAGCAGGACCGAAGGTTTTAGAGCATATTGTAGACGCTGTGCTATATTTTGAAGGCGACAAGCAGATGTCTTACAGGATTTTAAGAGCAGTAAAAAACCGTTACGGCTCTACAAATGAAATCGGCGTTTTTCAGATGACCGACAAAGGACTTGAAGAGGTAGAAAACCCATCTTTAATGTTGCTTTCCGGCAGGCCTAAGAATGTTTCGGGCACCTGCGTAGCCTGCACAATGGAAGGAACAAGACCGATTTTGGCAGAGGTTCAAGGACTTGCATCATCTACAACTTTTGGCAATCCCAGAAGAATGTCTACCGGCTTTGATTTTAACAGACTTATGCTGATTATAGCTGTGCTTGAAAAGCGAGCAGGTTATTATTTTAACGGTTCAGATACCTATATTAACGTAATTGGTGGACTCAGACTTGATGAACCTGCAACAGATTTGGCAGTTGCAATGGCATTGGTCAGCAGTCTCAAGGATATTCCCATAAAAGAAAATGCCTTAGCTTTTGGCGAAATAGGACTTGCCGGTGAAATCAGAAGTGTATCTCATGCTCAGGAAAGAATCAACGAGGCTGTAAGGCTTGGATTTAATAAGATTATTGTTCCATACCACAACCTTAAGAGGATAACAAATAACTCAGACGCAGAGATAATCGGAGTTAAAAATCTGCGTGAGGCGTTTGAGGCGTTGACTTGATGAACAGAAAGACCATTCTGATGTCACCGGCGGACAGTAATTTATTTAAATATTTTGAAAGGCGTTTTAACACAATCAGCAGCGAGAACCTAAAAGATTATATAACATTCGAACGGTACCACACTGATATGCAGGTATTAAATATCAAAGGTAAAGTATTTGTAAATAGTGCATGCGATAATATTGTCCAAAAATTCAACTCACTTAATATAGATTATGAGCTTTGCGAAAATATAGGCTGTAAATACCCACAAAACATAGCTCTTAATGCAGCGTTAGTAGGTAACAAGCTTATGTGTAAAGCGAAGCACCTGCATGAAAATGTAAAAAAATTCTGTGTAAACAGCGGCATTGAGATAATTGACGTAAATCAAGGATACACAAAATGCTCTACGCTTGTACTGGGCGAAAATAAAATTATAACTGATGATGAAAGCATTGCTAAAGCGGCGCTTATAAATAATATAACTGTTCTAAAAATCAAAAAAGGCGACATTCGTCTTGACGATAAAAATGTAGGCTTTATAGGCGGAGCAAGCACTAAAATAGGGGACACAGTTTACTTTTTTGGTGATATAAAGACTCATCACAACGCAGATGAGATTATCGATTTTATATTAGATGCAGGACTACAAATAATTAATGTATCTCAAAGTATTCTGACCGACATCGGCGGAATTGTACTAATAGACTAAACAAACAGACTGTAAAATTATATTGCAGTCTGTTATTTTTTTGTATAAGTTAGAACATATGTTTATAGGGGACAGAAAATTAAAATCATATGTCAAGTACATAGTCAGCACTTACTCTGTAGACCTTACAAAGTTTAATTAGAAGATGTATAGGAAGCT
>JAUNEH010000085.1:0-390 GCA_030525665.1 Ruminococcus sp. | reverse complement strand
CGGATTCATATTTAGAATATTGCTCTTGACGAATATCAAGGATAATTGCAATATCCGACTGGGTGTATCCGTTAGAAATTCTTAGCTTTTTAAGCTTGCAACAATAAGTTGGTTTGACCATAAAACCTCTGAAATTATTTATGTAATATTTGACATAAATAAATATGTCATTAAGTACATAAATATAATAGCAAACACAATAGAAATAATTTGTAGTATAATCAGTGCAGAGTTTATCGAAGTATGTAAATTTCGTAACAAAATAATACATAAAATTAAATAATATAATTAGATTTAAAATTTAACTACGAAATTCTACAACAAATGTAAATTAGAGTTAAAAATAGCATCTTAAGCTTTAATATTACAATATGTATAAATTATTCTCCC
>JAUNEH010000029.1:5333-19825 GCA_030525665.1 Ruminococcus sp. | reverse complement strand
TTAAGTCCGACGGCTTCCCCACATATAACTTTGCAAACGTTATCGACGACCACACACTGGGCATTACCCATGTTGTAAGAGGTTGCGAGTATTTAAGCTCTACACCTAAATACAACCTTCTTTACGATGCATTCGGTTGGGAAATTCCCACCTATGTTCACCTGCCCCTTATTATGGGTAAAGATGCCGAGGGCAACGTGTCAAAGCTTTCAAAACGTCACGGCTCTACAGGCTTTGAGGATTTAATTAAAGAGGGTTACCTGCCTGAGGTTATCATCAACTATATAGCCCTTTTAGGCTGGTGTCCCAAGGGTAATGAGGAAATTTTCACTCTGGCTCAGCTTGAAAAAGAGTTCTGTGTTGAGAACATCAGCAAATCCCCCGCAGTTTTTGACTATCAGAAACTCCAGTGGTTCAACGCCGAATATTTAAGAGCTATGTCAGACGAAGAGTTTACAGAAGTTGCAAAGCCTTACTACGACTCTGTTTTCGGTGATACTCCTTATGACGGTGCTAAACTTACAGCTATCTTAAAGGCTCGTACCGTTCAGCTTACAGACATTCCCCAAATGATTAAATTCTTCAAAGAGCTTCCCGACTACGACAAAGAGCTTTTTGTAAATAAAAAGAGCAAGACAAATTTAGAGAACTCCCCCGCAATTTTAAAGACAGTTACAGAGCGTTTAGAGGCACTCTCTGACTGGAATGCAGAAGCTATCAAAGAGCTTTTAATTAATCTTGCTACCGAGCTTGAGCTTAAAAACGGCACTGTAATGTGGCCTGCACGAATTGCGGCTTCAGGTCAGACAGTAACCCCCGGCGGTGCAGTTGAAATTCTTGATATTTTAGGAAAAGACGAGACCTTAAGAAGACTTAACGTTGGTCTTGCTAAACTTTCCTGAGAGGAGATAATTATTATGGCAGAAGATAAAAAAGTTTTAAATAGCGAGGAAAATGCCGAGGTTATGGCATCTAACTTTATTCACGATTTTATAGACGAAGACATTGCCGAGGGCGGCAGATACGAAGGTAAAAAGGTTCATACACGTTTTCCACCCGAGCCTAACGGCTATCTTCACATTGGTCACGCAAAGGCAATTTGCATCGACTTCGGCACAGCCGAAAAGTACGGCGGTCTTTGCAACCTTAGAATGGACGACACCAACCCCACCAAAGAAGACGTAGAGTACGTTGAAGCTATTCAGGAAGACATCAAGTGGCTTGGCTTTGACTGGGATGACAGATTTTACTATGCTTCCGACTATTTTGAAGATATGTATAAGTTCGCTTTAGAGCTTATCGAAAAAGGTCTTGCCTACGTTTGCGAGCTTAACGCAGAGCAGATGAGAGAGTACAGAGGCGACCTTTCCACCCCTGCAAAAAGTCCTTTCCGCGACAGGCCCATAGAGGAAAGCCTCGACCTTTTCAAAAGAATGCGTGCAGGCGAGTTTGAGGACGGCTCAATGACACTTCGTGCAAAAATCGACCTTGCATCCGGCAACTTCAATATGCGTGACCCCGTAATTTACCGAATTAACCGTCTGCCCCACCATCGTCAGGGCACAAAGTGGTGCATCTATCCCATGTACGACTTTGCTCATCCCATCGAGGACGCAATGGAAGGCATCACTCACAGCCTTTGCTCACTTGAATTTGAAGACCACAGACCCCTTTACGATTGGGTTATCAATAACGTATCTGTTCCTGCAAAGCCCAGACAGATTGAGTTCGCAAGGCTTGGCATCAACAACACCGTTATGTCCAAACGTAAGCTCAGAGCTTTAGTAGAAGAAGGCTACGTTCGTGGCTGGGACGACCCCCGTATGCCTACACTCTGCGGTTTAAGACGCCGTGGCTACACACCCCGTTCTATCCGCAACTTTACCGAAAGAAATGGTGTTTCAAAGGTTAACTCTATTGTTGAGTACGCTTTCCTTGAGCACTGCTTAAGAGAAGATTTAAACGAAACCGCACAGCGTGCTATGGCAGTTGTACGCCCTGTAAAGCTTGTTATCGAGAACTATCCCGAAGGCTTGACCGAAGAATTTGAGGTTGAAAATAACCCCAACCGCCCCGAGGACGGCAGCCGAGTAATTACATTCTCCAGAGAGTGCTACATTGAGGCTGACGACTTTATGGAAGAGCCTATCAAGGGCTATCAGCGTCTTTACCCCGGCAACGAAGTTCGCTTAAAATCCACTTACATTGTTAAGTGCACAGGTTGCAAAAAGGACGCAGAGGGCAACGTTGTTGAGGTTTACGCCACTTACGACCCGGAAACAAAAGGCGGTAACGCTCCCGACGGCAGAAAAATCCGCGGTACTATCCATTGGGTAGATGCAAATAACTGCGAAAATGCCGAGGTAAGACTTTACTCCAACCTTTTTACAGTTGCCGACCCCGATGCAGGCGACAAAAACTTCCTCGATTACCTCAACCCCGACTCACTTGAGATTGTAGAAAATGCAAAGCTTGAAAAATCCTTAGGCAAAGCTAAGCTTGGGGACTCATTCCAGTTTATGCGTCTTGGTTACTTCTGCGTAGACAAGGACTCTACAGCTGACAAGCTTATCTTTAACCGCAGTGTGTCCCTTAAAGACGGCTTTAAGAAGAAGTAATATGAAAACAGCAGTTATTACAGGTGCCGCCAAAGGTATCGGTGCGGCGATTGCCGTAGCCTTTGCCAAGGCAGGCTACCGCGTCGTTATAAATTACAATAAAAGCGAAGAACGTGCAAGAGCTCTGTGTCAGATTTTAAACGACACCTACCCCACCGAGGCTGTGTGTATTAAGGCTGACGTTTCCACCCCCGAGGGAGCTAAAAAGCTTATTACCGAAGCGGTTACCGCTTTTGGAGACATTGACATTCTTGTTAACAACGCAGGCATTGCTCAGCAAAAGCTTTTTACCGACATAACAGATGCCGACTGGCAGAATATGATTAACACAAACCTCAGTTCCGTGTTTTACCTTTGCCGTGAAACTGTGCCATTTATGGTCAGCAAAAAAAGCGGCAGTATCGTAAATATAAGCTCTATCTGGGGCGAGACAGGCGGCTCCTGCGAGGTACATTACAGTGCCGCTAAAGCAGGGGTTATCGGGCTTACAAAAGCTCTTGCAAAAGAGCTTGCACCCTCAGGTATTACGGTAAATTGTGTTTGCCCCGGTGTTATAAAGACCGATATGCTCAGCTCCTTTACAGAAGAAGACTTAAAAGTTCTTACCGAGGAAACACCTGTTATGAGGCTGGGTACTCCTAAGGATGTAGCCGACGCAGTTTTTTATCTTGCTACAAACTCAGGCTTTGTTACAGGTCAGGTGCTTGGTGTTAACGGCGGAATGTATGTTTAAAAAGGTTCTTTGCTTCTCGCTTTTTCTTTTAATTTTCTGTATACCGACGAATGCTTTGGCGGCAAATGAGGTATGCTTTTCTCTTGCTGATGCAAATACCGAGAAAAACCGACTTTTTGAAACCACACTTTCGACTGACTCAGAGGTTGCGGCCTTTGTGGCAACCCTCAGTTTTGACGAAAACGCACTTGAGTTTAAGGAGGCAAAAACCTTGTGGGACACTGCCGAAATCAGCGTAAACAGCAGCGAAAAAGGCAGTGTACGCCTTGCATATCTCTGCGAAGGAGGTACCAAGGGTGAGCTTATAGCCCTTACTTTTAAGGCTAAAACGCAAAGCACGCAGATAACCTTAAGCCTTGAGCAGGTAATCGACAAAAACGCCGCTGACCTTTCTGCAAGCGTCAAGAAGGATACAAATATAACGGTTTTGTCAAAAGCTGCTGAGGATGATAAAACTAAAGACACAAAGGCTGACTTTACCCAAGGATACAACTCAGATTCCGTTACAAAGCCTACCGCACAAAATGCAAACGAAAGCATTGAAGTAAAGGCTGAAAACGAGGCTGACATTAGCCTTGTTACAGGCGTAATCTTGTTTGCTTTAGTAATGTTTGCTGTGGCAGGTGCGGCGTTCTTTCTCGGCAAAAATACTAATAAAAATAAATATGGCAGGAAGAATTGATATGAAAAAAACTCTTAATATATTCTGGATAATTTCTGCGGTGTTTCTTGCTCTGGCGGCTTTATGGGGAGTTATTACAAACCTTGCATCCGTTATGGACAAAATCACCGTTTCGGGCATTGCTCTTATAATCTTCGGCGTTATAAGCGTGCTTGCCGCCTTTACCGCAGGCCTTAAGTCTGCAGGAAGCGGCTGGCTTTTGTTTGACGGCATAATCTCTTTTATCTGCGGTTTAGCCTGCGTATTCTGGTATGTTGACGCAAGCCTTTTTATGGTTGACCTTATTTACATTCTGGGCATCTGGCTGATGATGCTGGGTGTTTCTCAGGTAAGCAGAGCAGGCAGACTTGGCAAAGCAAGTGCCGGCAAAATTCTGATGAAGATTACAGGCTACATAGGTGCGCTCTCGGGTATGACTCTTTTTGTTCGTCCCCTTTACGAGCTTATCCCATTTTCTCAGTACGGAGTGTCATTCCTACTGATTACCTCGGCGATAATTGTAATATTCAGGTGCTTTGCAAAACAAACATCAAGAGGATAATATGTATTAAGGCTTTCTTCAAGAATTGAGGAAAGCCTTTTTTGCTGATATTAACAAACTAAAATAACAATATTTATGAAAACCGTTAATTGACATATTATTTATGAGTTGATAATATAAAATTAAAGAATATATGAGGAGGTTTTAAGTATGAAAAGATTTTTTGCGATATTTCTGGCGGCAATGCTGATGCTTGGTCTTTGTGCTTGCGGAAATAGCGGCAATACCAATGGCACAGGTGCAAACGAAGGCAACAAGGCGGTTATAGCCGAGGAACTTCAGGGCAAATGGTACGGCCCTAACTCCGAGCCTCAGCTTGATATTAACGCTGACGGCACAGGTACGGTTACTCTTGGCAAAGAAACCTTTGACGCAACCTTTACTGCTGAAAATAATGTTTTCACAGCCGTTTCTGATAGCTATTACCTCTCTGGAGATTACACCTTGGAAAGCGAAAAGCTTACTGTAAAGTTAAGCTTTGAAGACAAGGAGTACAAAGTTATTTTTACCCGAACACCCGTAGAGCTTCCCGAAGACTCTTTCATTTACATCTTCGGCGACGAAACCTATGAGATTAACTTTAACGAGGGCGAAATCATCCTCTCTCAGTTCCCGCCTGAGGACGACCCGCCTATAATTGAGGTTTACTTTGAATACATTACCGAAACAATTATCCACGTACACCCACAGCCTCCGATTTTTGAGGATGAAGTTACAATTATTCAGCCGTCCAATACGGGCGGTTTCCCCCATCCTGAAGAAATTGATATAAGCGTAAAAGAAGAACCACAGATTATCATAAACGGCGACCCTACCCCGGGTTACATTTCAAACGACGATATCACCGGCACCTGGACAACTGTGCAGGACGGCACAGTTTCTATATTCGGAGTAACAAACTCTGCAACCGTTCCCATTACATACACTTTCAATGCCGACGGCACCGGCACCATACTTGCAATGGGCATTATCCCCGGAACTATGACCTACTCTGTTGAAAACGGCGTGCTTAACCTGACAGTTTCAATGCTTGGCGATACCGAATCAGGCACAGGATATGTAAAGCGTGCAGGCGACAAGCTTTTAATCAGGAATATAGACGACGAAATTGAGATTTTAACAAGACAATAATTACTCACCCTTAAGTAAAAAACAAACCCAACAAACTAAAAAAAGAGAAGTCCCTTATTTACTAAGAGGCTTCTCTTTAATTTTTTTGTAGTGATATGCTAACTTTGTCAGCGTGTTATTTTTGCTTTGCAAAAGTGATATTGAAACCAAGCGTTTTCAGTGGTATTTTATTCTGCTCGAAAACTCGCAAAGCGAATACCACTGCTAAGCAATAAAACTCGCCATCGGCGAATAAAACTTATGCGAAATGCTCTCAGAACATTTCGCATATACTCAAGGGTGTATTTTTATACTATAATATTAACTTTGAACTCCCCACGGCATTTGGGGCACCTTACGGTATGCTTGCCTCTGCGTCTTTTAAGCCTTAAGGTTGCTTTGCAGTATCTGCACTTTCTGTAGCGGTGAGTTTTTATGTCTCTTATGCGATTCTTCTGAAGCACAAAGAAGCTCTTTACAGCACCCCAGATTTTCTGATATCTGCGGTTTTCGGCACTTCTTTTATAAACATTCTTCGAAAGAATACGAAACGTAGCATAGCCTAATATAAGAAGCTGAACCGCATACATTATAAGAGAAGCCCAGTAACCCCACACAAAAAAGTTAGCGGTAGAAATCAGCAGTGCCACAATAAACAAGAAGAACGAATAAGAGTCAAAGCCGTTTCTACCATACATAAACTGCTGTATTTTCTGCATAAAGCCCATTTAAAAATCTCCTTAACAATTACTAACTGATATTGTATCATCACTTTTTAGCAAAAACAATAGCTTTTTGTGAACATTACGTTAATTACAAATTTTGACATATATAAATATAGTTGATATAATTATAAAATACGGAGGTGCTGTATATGAAATTAAGCGAACTTTTTGCCGGAACAAAACCAACCTTAAGCTTCGAGGTTTTTCCTCCAAAGGCTGAGGATTCATTCGAAATAGTAAAGAGTGCCATTGGCGAAATTGCCGACCTTAAGCCTGATTTTATGAGCGTTACCTATGGTGCAGGCGGAGGCACAAGCGACTTTACAGTAAAAATCGCCGAGGACATTGAAAAAAACCATAACGTAACTGCCCTTGCCCATCTTACCTGTGTTTCGTCAGCTAAAGAGCGAATTGATAGTCAGATTGCTCAGCTTAAAAGTGCAGGGATTGAAAATATCCTTGCTTTGCGTGGAGATATTCCCAAGGATACAAAAGGCTGTGATTTCGGTGCCTTCAAATATGCCTCAGAGCTTATAGCAGAAATCAAAAAGCAGGGCGACTTCTGCATTGGCGGTGCTTGCTATCCTGAGGGGCATATTGAGTGTCAAAGCCTTGACGAGGACATTAAAAATATCGCTAAAAAGGTAGATGCAGGCTGTTCGTTCCTTACAACACAGATGTTTTTCGACAACGAAATCTTATATTCTTATATAGACAAGCTGAGAAAAAAAGGTATCTTTGTACCAATAGTAGCAGGTATTATGCCCATTACAAACGCCAAACAGATTATGCGTGCCTGCGAACTTTCGGGCACAGTTTTACCTAAACGCTTTATTAAAATTGCAGAACGCTTCGGCGACAATCCTGCGGCCATGGCTCAGGCAGGCATCGCCTATGCTACCGAGCAAATTATTGACCTTTATGCAAACGGTATCAAAAACGTTCACGTGTACAGTATGAACAAGCCCTATGTCGCTAAGAAAATTCAGGAAAATCTTTCGGAGATTATTAATGATTAATAAAACAGAGGTTCCCTTTTCAGAGCTTAATATAAACAAGGCAGAAGCCTTACGATATGCAGGTGTAAAGGGAAATGCCGACGAAAACACCCTTAATCTTTTTAACAAGGCGTTTGAGCTTTTAAGCCAATGCGTAAAGCCTAAAGCTGTTTACAAGTGCCTTTCGGTTTCTTACACCGCCAACGGCGTTATAATTGACAATGAAGAAATAAAGAGCTTGGGATTAAAGAAATTTTTAAAGGGTGCAGACAGGTGTGCCATAATGGCGGCAACCGCAGGAATTGAAGCCGACAGGCTCATTAGCCGCTACTCAATGGTTGAGCCCTCGTTGGCGCTTATGATAGATGCCATATCGGCAGCCGCCGTTGAGGCTCTTTGCAACAAGCTTTGCAAAGGCTGTTTCGAAGTCGATAAACAACGGCGTTTCTCGCCGGGCTACTCGGATTTCCCCATTGATTATCAAAAACGCATTGTGTCGCTGCTTTCGACACAGCTTAACATCGGAGTAACTCTTACAAGCTCGCTGATGTTAGTCCCTTCCAAGTCTGTTACGGCGGTAATTCCGCTGAAAGGATGCAATAGCTATGACAATTAAAGAAAAGCTTTCAAAAGAAATAATTATATTCGACGGTGCCATGGGTACCATGCTTCAGGCAAAAAAGCTCTCCGAGAATGTACTGCCCGAAACCTACAATATTACCCACCCCGAGGTAATTACAGAAATCCACCGCGAATACCTTGAAGCAGGAGCAGACGTAATAACCCTTAACACCTTCGGAGCAAATCTGCTTAAATTTACCGAGAGTGAGCTTAAGGCGGTTATTGACGGAGCTTTTAACTGTGCTGAAAAGGCAAGAAAAAGCTTTAAGGGTAAGTATATCGCCCTTGACATAGGTCCCTTAGGAAGGCTTCTTTCGCCATTTGGCGATTTAAGCTTTGAAGAAGCCTACGAAATTTTTGCCAAAACAATAAAAATCGCCGATGAGCGAGCTGATCTTATAATTATTGAAACCATGAACGACTCTTACGAAACCAAGGCGGCGGTTTTGGCGGCGAAGGAGTTAAGCCGACTTCCTGTATTTGTCAGCAACGTTTACGACGAAAAAGAAAAGCTTATGACAGGTGCCGATGCTTTGGCAATGATAGCTATGCTTGAAGGATTGGGAGTTGACGCCATAGGACTTAACTGCTCCTTAGGCCCTGAAAAAATGCTTAAAATTCTTCCTGATTTTATGAAGTACAGCTCTACCCCCACCCTTATGATGCCTAATGCAGGACTTCCTAAGGTAATAGACGGCAATACTGTTTTTGATGTTACTCCCGAGGATTTTGCAAAATCTATAGAAAAGGCTGTGGATATGGGAGTACGAATTGTAGGCGGTTGTTGCGGTACAACTCCAGATTACATACGCAAAATTGCAGACATCTTAAAGAACAAAACCCCAAAAACCATAGAAAAGAAAAGCCACACCCTGGTAAGCTCCTACACCCACGCCGTAGAATGGGGAAACAAGCCTGTGCTTATTGGTGAGCGTATAAACCCTACAGGCAAAAGCCGAGTTAAGCAAGCCTTCAGAGACAATGACCTTTCGTTTATTTTAAGCGAGGGTATTTATCAGCAAAAAGCAGGAGCAGATATGCTTGACGTAAACTGCGGTCTGCCCGAAATCAACGAAGAAGAAGTGCTCTTCGAAACCGTAAAGGCATTGCAGGGCGTTACGGATTTACCCCTGCAAATCGACACCGCCAACCCCTTTGCCTTGGAAAAGGCACTTAGGATTTATAACGGCAAGCCCCTTATAAATTCGGTTAACGGCAAGCAGGAATCTATGGATACAGTTTTGCCCTTAGCCAAAAAATACGGTGCGGCCGTGGTTGCACTTACCCTTGACGAAAACGGTATCCCCGAAACTGCCGCAGGCAGAATAGAAATCGCCAAAAAAATTATTGATGAAGCCCAAAAATATGGAATTGATAAAAAAGATATTATCGTAGACACCCTGACAATGGCTATAAGCGCTGACAAAAACGCAGCAAAGGTTACACTTGATGCAATTAAAGGCGTAACAGAAATGGGGGTAAATACGGTTTTAGGCGTTTCTAACGTTTCTTTCGGCTTGCCCCTGAGGGATAAGGTGAACTCCGAATTTTTCGCTCTTGCACTTGGTGCAGGGCTTAAGGGTGCAATTATGAATCCTCATTCATCTCTTATGATGAACGCCGCCAAAAATCCCGACACAGGCTCCTTTGACGCCTTTGCTGAGGAAATAATCGAAAGAGTTATGAGCGAGCAAAACGAAGGCACCGCTAATACCACAGCAAGCACGGACAGCCTTACCTTAAAAGAAGCTATTGAAAACGGATTGAGTCAAAAAAGCACAGAGCTTACGAAGGCCGCACTTGAAAGTACCGAGCCCATGGAGCTTGTAAAAGCTCAGGTTATACCAGCCCTTGATAAGGTAGGCGAAGGCTTTGAAAAAGGCACCATTTACCTGCCCTCTCTTTTAATGAGTGCCGAAGCGGCAAAGGCAGCTTTTAACGAAATTAAGGCAAAGCTTAACGAAAAGGGGAATAAAGCCACCAACGGCAGACGTCTTGTTATTGCCACGGTTAAGGGCGATATTCACGACATAGGTAAAAACATAGTAAAGCTTTTGCTTGAAAACTACGGCTACGAGGTTATTGACCTCGGCAAGGATGTGCCTGCCGAAAAAATCGTAGATGCCGCAATTAAAAACAATGTTAAAATAGTGCTTTTGTCGGCACTTATGACTACCACCGTTGTGTCTATGGAAGAAACCATCAAGGCACTTAACGCAAAAGTTCCTGATACTAAGGTAATGGTAGGCGGCGCTGTTCTTTCTCAGGAATACGCCAAAATGATAAACGCTGACTTTTATGCCAAGGATGCAATGCAATCGGTACGGCTTTGCGACGAATATTTTGAAAGCTTATAAACAGAAAAACGCCCGAACATAAGGTTCGGGCGTTTTAAGTTCTTTGATTAATTTACGGGTTGATAATAAACGTCAAGAATCAGCTCAAGCATACCCTGTTCGTCTACCACATATTCGGCATATTCGCCGTTGTGAATAACCTCACCGGGCACCTTTTTAAACTCGACCTCTGCACCTGAGGTTGCAACTGTATATCCCAATGCGGAAATCTTAGATGCATTAAGATTTGTAACTGAATAATCCTTGACAATATTAAATAAGGTAACCGGAGTAGTCAAATCCTGTTTGGTCATCTCAATAGCTTTTCCTCCGAAGCCCTCAAGATACTGAAGCTGGCGGTTCATTCTGTCCACACTGGAATTAAGCTCGCTTACTTCGCGGTACCGCAGAAAAGCTCTTGCCTCGTCTCCGTAAAGGGTAACCGTAGAGCCTGCAGGTGGCAGACCCATTGAGTGATAAAGGTAGTTGTCAGTCAAGGTTACCGTAACCCCGCCCACAGCATCGTTAAGCTCTGAAATTGCACCAAGCTCGAGGGCAAAGTAAGAGTTAATGGGCAGATTGTAGAAAAGCCTTGTGACGGCATTTACAGTATTTTTACAGCTTTCATCCTTACCATCACCGTAAGCAAAGGCTAAACAAAGCTGAGCATTTTCGGTGCCTGTATAAACTCCATCGGCAGAGTAAACGCCTATGTCACTGTAAATATCACGGGAAATACCAATAACGTTAGTTTCGCCTGTGGCGGTATCCAGAGCAATAAGATAAAGGGCATCAGCCTGACCGCCTGTACCTACAAGCTCGTCTTCAAGCCCTAAGCCGTCTGTTTTGTCGACGCCTATACAAAGTATAGACGTCATATTGTTATTATAGGCATAGGTATTACCGTTGTAGGTTATGGTGTTGCGTGAATTATCTACCGATACGCCTGCGTTCTCGATAACCGGAGCAGTCATATTAACCTCGCCGCCTGTAAGCTGAGAAACACCTGCTTCTTTAAGAATAAAGAACACGCCCACAGCAATCAGCAGTAAAGCTATAATTGAAGCTAAAACAATACCCAAAATAACAAGAAGCTTTTTGTACCAAGGCTTTTTTCTTTTACGCCGAGAAAGCTTGACTTCCTTTACAAAGTGGTTTTTGGAAGAATAAGAAGATGTAGTGTTGTGATTACCCGAATGGCTTAAAAGCCCCTTACGTCTGCCATGATACTTTGTAAAAATAAAGTCGTCATACTCGTTTGTTTTAAGGCTGCTTTTTAATTCACCCTCAGGCTCTTCTGTATTTTTAGGTGCTTTGTCAGCAGTAGTCTCGGGCTGTGAGTTTACCTCTACGACTTCAATTTCATTAATTTCATTTTTAAAATTATCGGGTTCTTTGGTCATCAACAAGCACCCCCTGTACTAAAAACCTCAGGCTTGAATTATAATCGTGACAAGTGCTTAAGGTAAGAATTTTGCTGTCAAGGTCAAGCTCAACACCTTCTCTTACCATAGCGTTTGCCGAATGAGGATTAAGGCAGTCCTTAAGATACTGCTCGTACACCTCGTCATCATAAAAATCAAAGCTGTTCATAATATGCCTGTCATCATAATCGTAAGCGGCAAAAACCTTATAGGTTAAGATGTGCCCAGGTATATAAACATAAATTGTGTCATTTTCCTCGAAAAATTCGGGGTCAGAAAACTTATGAATCTCTGCAAACATAGAGCCGTCAAGCATATTATGACCGTAAAGCACGGTTACTCTTTCCACAAAATATTTTGTGTTGTGACGCTGAGAGTAAATTGTGCCTGCAAAGTCATAGTTGCCCATATAATCGCGGTGCAGATAGTAGTTGTCGTCCTCGTTACCGCTTTGAGCTACGGGGTAGTCAATAACAGTATTTGGAATTTTAAGCCATGCGTAAAGGTCCTTGTTTATGCCCTGAAGCTCTTCAAAATTTATGGGGTTCTGGGGCAAAACCTCCTCGGTAACCTCAGGCACACTTTCGCCTGTATTTGAAGCCACAGTAGTAGGCACGGTAGTATTGTACACGTCGGGAGCATCAGGCTGACAAGCTGACATAACCCCTGCAAAAACACATACGCACAGCACAAGCGACATAAGGCATATTAACTTTTTGAAAGACATCGCTTTCATACAATCACTCTTTCAAAACAAATCATATATAATAATTATATACGATTGAAACACGGTAGTCAATGAGAATTCTATAGCAAAAAACGGAAGTGACTTTATCACTTCCGTTCTGGTTGGTTCAACCGAAAAATCCGTGTCCGGTGTTTACATTCCAGATGCCGTAATCTGACATAGTGTCGGGAGCATCATCACCTCTCAGGAAAGGGCTCCAACTTTTAAATTGCTCGGAAAGCTCTGATACAGGTGTGCCGGGCATATACAGAATAAACTCCTCGCCGCCATGAATACCATAGGGATTTGACGCTATATGCCTTATGTTATTCTCAATCCATTCTTCTTTGTATTCGTGCTCGGTTAAAATTTCTTCAAGGGTCATCGAATAGGAATAATCGCTGATTCTTCGGATATTTCCGAACTTACCGCTAAATTCACAAAGATACATTGTACCCTTGGGATATTCTTCGGTTCTGATGCCCATATCAGAATCGTGATAAAAGCCTGTGAAACTGCCGTCACGCTCAAGCTTCAATATCGTAGCCCAAGCACCTGCACCGCTTGCAAATGTAAAATCGTCAGGAATTTCTTTGGGGAGCAACCCATCCTCTGCAAACTCAGCACCGACCGTTGTCTGAGGTACTGTTGTCTCGGCAACAGTTGTTTCGACCGATGTAGTAATTTCCTCTGTCGGCACAGTAGTTTCTTTATCCTTTCCCTCAGCTTTTTTGCAGGCTGACAACGCAAAAACAAAGATTAAAGTCAGAATAATACACAATACTTTTTTCATAAAAATCCCCTATTTATTTTATATAGTAATTCAATACTACACCTGCAGACTACTGTTGTCAACATAAAAAAATAATGACACTTTTGAAACCAAAAGTGTCATTAAAAATACATATTAAATTAATACTGCTTGCCCCAGTAAACCATGTGTTTGGCAGGCTTGCCGCAGCATACGCAGGTGTCAGCAAGGTGCTCTTCCTCAAAGGGGATACAACGGGACTTAACGCCGCCGGTAACCTCCTTAAGCTTTTCTTCGCACTCTTTTTCGCCACACCACATAGCCTTGATAAAGCCGGGTTTATTCTCAGCGGTGTCGATAAATTCCTCGTAGCTTCTTGCTTCAAAGGTTTTCTCCTGCATATTTTTAAGTGCCTTTTCGTACATAGCCTCGTGAACTGCGTCAAGTGCCTTCTGAACTTCCTCAGCAAGGTTATCAAGAGATACAAAAATCTTTTCTCTGTTATCTCTGCGAACGATTACACACTGGTTTTTCTCGATATCCTTGGGGCCTAATTCCACGCGAACAGGCACACCCTTCATCTCGTACTCGCTAAACTTCCAGCCGGGAGCCTTATCAGAAGCGTCAACCTTAACTCTGAAGTCCTTCTTAAGCACTTCGGCTACCTCGTAAACCTTATCAAGAACACCTTCCTTATGCTGAGCAATAGGAATGAGGGCAACCTGAATAGGAGCAACCTTGGGAGGAAGCACCAAACCGTCGTCGTCGCCATGCACCATGATAATTGCACCAATCATACGGGTTGAAACACCCCAAGAGGTCTGGTGGGGATAGTGAAGCTTATTGTCTCTGCCCTGATATGTAATGTCAAAGCTCTTTGCAAAGCCGTCGCCGAAGTAGTGGGTTGTACCACCCTGTAAAGCAACGCCGTTGTGCATCATAGGCTCAATTGTATAAGTAGCCTCGGCACCTGCAAACTTTTCTTTCTCTGTCTTTTTACCGACAACCGCAGGAATAGCAAGGGTTTCCTTGTAAAAGTCCTGATAAACCTTAAGCATCTTAAGTGTTTCTTCCTCTGCTTCTTCCTTGGTTTCGTGCATTGTGTGGCCTTCCTGCCATAAGAACTCAGAGGTTCTGAGGAAGGGTCTTGTTGTCTTTTCCCAACGAACTACAGAGCACCACTGGTTGTAAAGCTTGGGCAAATCTCTGTAAGTATTGATGATTTT
>JAUNEH010000029.1:747-5323 GCA_030525665.1 Ruminococcus sp. | reverse complement strand
ATGCTCGCAGAAAAGAGTTTCGGAAGTAGGTCTTACGCAAAGTCTTTCTGTAAGCTTTTCGCTGCCGCCAACAGTTACCCAAGCACACTCGGGAGCAAAACCCTCGACGTGGTCCTTCTCTTTCTGAAGAAGGCTTTCGGGAATAAACATAGGCATATATACGTTTTCATGGCCTGTTTCTTTAAAGCGGCGGTCCAAATCCTTTTGGATATTTTCCCAGATGCCGTAGCCGTAAGGGCGAATTACCATACAACCCTTAACGCCTGAATAGTCAACAAGCTCTGCCTTTTTAACAATGTCGGTATACCATTTTGCGAAATCCTCGTCACGGCTGGTAATAGCCTCTACCATTTTTTTATTCTCTGCCATAAATAGCACCTCACTTATCATATACCCTTTTATTATACATATATCTTTGTGTAAATGCAAGCATTAACCAATGAAATACACACTAAAGTGTGTATGAAGCTTGACCAAGGTCAAATGAAATAGGCAAACCTATGAAATATTTACTGCGTAAATATGTTGGTGGCACGCTTACGCGTGCGATTCTTATGTCTATTATATATTTTAGAGCGTATCGACCCTCTTAATATTTGCTTTAGCAAATACTTCATATCGCCAGATATTTCATACCCATCGACGTATTTCATATTGCAAAGCAATACTTCATTTCTTGCTAACGGGCAGAAAAAAGCCGAGGATTTCTCCTCGGCCTTGAAAGGTTTTATCAGTTAATTGCTCTCGATGTAAGAAACAAGCTCGGATACAGTTCTGATGTTGTCGATTTCCTCGTCGGGAATCTCAATCTCAAACTCGTCCTCGATAGACATAAGAAGGTCTACAACATCAAGGGAATCTGCGGATAAATCCTCCTCAAGATTTGTGTCCATTGTGATTGTATCCTCTTCTACATCAAACTGCTCTGCAAGGATAACCTTAACTTTTTCAAAAACCATAAAATTTTGCCTCCAAAAAGAATTTGCTTATTTTATCTTCGTGTCATACCGTTAATAATAAATTACTCAGCCTTAGGAGCGATTGCCTTGTAAACTAAAGCTGCAAGCACACCGCCAACAAGAGGAGCAACTATGAATACCCATACATTAGCAAGAGCCTCGCCGCCTGCAAAAATAGCAGGGCCTAAGCTTCTGGCAGGGTTTACGGATGTACCGGTAAAGTGAATACCGAAGATATGTACAAGTGTTAATGTAAGTCCGATTACGATACCTGCAACCTTGCCGTTTTCAATTTTAGAGGTAACACCTAAAATTGCAAGAACAAACACGAATGTAAGTACAACCTCAATAGCCAAAGACTTAATAACGTCGCCGTTATAAAGGCCGTTAGCACCAAAGCCGCAATCAAAACCTAAGAAATAACCCAAAAGTGCAGCACCGGCTATAGCACCTGCACACTGAGCTACAACATAGCCTACAAAATCCTTAACGCTCATTTTACCTGAAACCAACATTGCAATAGAAACTGCAGGGTTAATATGGCAACCTGAAACATTACCGATAGAATATGCCATTGCAACAATAACCAAACCGAATGCAAGGGCAGTAAGCAGATATGCAACATTAGGGTCAACGGTAGAACAACCTACAGCAGCCGCTGTACCGCAAGCAAAAAGAACAAGTACAAAGGTGCCGATAAATTCAGCAATATACTTTTTAATGCTTTCCATAAATATATCTCCTTATTTAATTGATTTATGCAACAAACTTAAAGTATGACACTGTTGCTAAAAACATATTATTGGTAAATCCTTACTTTGTCAATAGGTTTTTGAAAAATTGACATTTTTGTCATTTTAGTTTTTTCTAAATTGTTGATTTTAGTATAGTTTTAGAGTACAATTCTTATCATATCAAGCAAAAGAGGTATGTATATGAAAAAGGGACTTGTTTTGGAAGGCGGAGCAATGCGCGGTATGTTTTCTGCAGGTGTTATGGATGTTCTGATGGAAAACAACATCGAATTTGACGGCATCGCAGGTGTTTCGGCAGGTGCTGTATTTGGCTGCAACTACAAGTCAAAGCAGATAGGCAGGACCATCCGCTACAACATCAAGTACATAAAAGACCCACGATATTGTTCTCTTCGTTCTCTTGTAAAAACAGGCGACTTATTCGGCAGAGATTTTTGCTACAATCAAATTCCCAATAAGCTTGACCCATTTGACAACGACACTTTTATAAATAATCCCGTTGAATTTTATGTTGTGACAACTGATATAAACTCAGGCAAGGCTGTTTATAAAAATATTTCTTCCGCCGACAAAAACGGACTTGAGTATATGCGAGCCTCTGCCTCAATGCCCTTGGTGTCAAAACCTGTAGAAATTGACGGCAAAAAAATGCTCGACGGCGGCATATCGGATTCGGTTCCCCTTAAGTTCTTCGTAAATAAAGGCTACAAGAAAAATTTGGTTATCCTTACTCAGCCAAAAGGATACGTAAAAAAGAAAAACAGCCTCATTCCTCTTATGAAAATTTCCTTAAGAAAATATCCGAAGCTTATAGAGGCTATGGCTAACCGCCATATTCTCTATAACGAGCAGGTAAAATACACCGAAGAAGCCTTAAAAAACGGCTCAGCTTTTATTATAAGGCCCTCTGAAAAACTTCCCATAGGCAGGCTCGAAAAAAATCCCGAAACCCTTAAAAAGGTCTACGACCTTGGAAGGCATGAAGCCTTGAAAAACCTTGATAAAATCAAGGAATATCTTAACATATAAAGAAAGCGTCGTGAGTTTTCACGACGCTTTTATTTTACTTTTTGCTTAGGGCTTCGTTTGCCTTTTTGGCGTTTATCTTCATAGAAATCAGACTTGAGCCGTAAAGCACCCCATAAACAATCACGAAGATAAGAAGCAGATATCCGAAGCTTCCTTTGTCTGCGTAGCCGTTAATGGCACAGGTGCCAACAGTTATGCCAAAGCATCCTATGCAGTGAAACACGGTTGCCAGTATAAAGTTCAGCCTGTCATTGCCGAAGGTAAACACGGAAAGAACACCGAAAAGTGCCGAGGACACTGTCCACACCAGAATTTCTCTGATTGTGTCATTAAAACCGCCCATTGAAATTATGCAAATAAGGGTAACGGGGATTCCTATACCAATGCCCGTAAGGCAAGCAAATAATATTTTTGTACCAATATTTTTCATTTCTAAAACCTCCAAATCAAATTTTACTTTTAAACTCTTTGAAATACTTTCTTGAAACGGTAAGTATTTCCTTACCTGTTTTGAGCCTTAAGCTGTAATTTCCGCTAAACTCCGCCTGCACAGACTTTACAAAGTCAATGTTAACAAGTGTCCCCTTGTTTATCTGGGCAAAAGGCTCGGCACTTAGCTGCTCTTTAAGCTCGTAAAGCTTTTTCTTGGAATCGTATTTACCCGAGGTAGCCGTAACCTCTACCTTGTTTCCTGCGGCTTCTATATATATAACCTCGTCGGGATTTACCAAAAATTGCTCGTCATCTTTAAAAAGCATCAGCTTTTTTGTGGCAGAGGTTCTGGATTTAATAAACTCCAAAACTGCCATTGCATCGGGGTCGGTTATGTCGCCTCTAATTAAAATCTCAGTTTCGTTTAAGCTTGCCGATTCAAATGTAACTTTCATTTTCAAAACCTGCCTGTATTTAATGCTATAATTATATCTTACTTTAAGCTAAAGCTCAAGGGTGCATCAAAACCTCTTTTGCTGTAAAAATCAAGGGTAAGGTTAATTTTGTCGTAAACAATGCTCCATTGGGTTTCGTTTTCATAAGATACGCTTTCCAAACAATCGGCCATCAGCTTGGTACTGCATACGCTATTTTTCATACCCTCTATTTTTTCAAATCTTCTGTGAGATTCTTCATTGCCCACACCGTACTTTTCTCCCTTTGCAAGATAATGATTAGTAACTATGTCGGTTTCTGTAACTATCATCTCACCGTTTGCGTACTCTACTACTACAGATTTACCATCACTGTCACTTATGGCAAGGTGATGAGCCATACCTATTGAAGAGTTCATATCATACTGTGACAAAAGTCCTATAGCTTCGTCAACATTTGCGGCTTTGTCGAGCAAAAGACGAATTGCAGAGGTGGTCGTAAGGTCTGCTTTCTCGGTGTTTTGCTTAGTTACCTCATTGTCGCCTGCAACAAGGTCAGCAACGCAAAGGCCCTTTTCGTTTATACCGTCAAGGGGAACGTAAACAGCGGCAATTGACATATATTTGCTTTTGAAATCTTCAGGAACAAACCCGTTACCAAAGCCCAAAAAGTCAAGCCATGTCGTAGAGTAGGACTCGTATCCCTCAGAAGGCTTTGTATGAATAATCATGGCATTTGAGTTTCCGTACCAGTCGTAATTTCTGCCCATAAGGCTGTAGTTTTCGCCCTTAACGCTTAAGGTACTGCAACCGAAGCTCATATCTACGTCCTCGGTGTCCAACTTCACAAAGCCGCCGGACATCATAAAGACAATGTAATTTGCCATTTCTTCTTCGCTTGCTGCTCCGCCCTGAGAAAGAAAGCCGTCAAAGCCGTAGTCACCTTCATAATCCATATAATAGAGAT
>JAUNEH010000029.1:0-737 GCA_030525665.1 Ruminococcus sp. | reverse complement strand
ATTTTCTGACACTCGAAGCGGCGTTGATTTTGTCGCCGAAAATATAAAATCCCATTCCTGCTGCTATAAGGGTTACCGAAAGAACAGCGCTGACAACAATCAATACAATTTTAACAGGCTTTTTCATAGCGTAAACCTCCTTTTCTTACTCTTTATCAGAATTTGTCATTAATGCGGCAATACCTGTGCCTGCAACACCGATACCTAAAAGCATAATCGCTGTGTTTACGTCAAGCTTGCCCATAATGCTAAGCACTACAACAGCAACACCCATTGCAGTACCAACCGCCTTAAACACAAGCTTTATAAAACCATACAGTTTCTTAAGTGTTTCGTTTTTCATAATTAAATACCTCCGAAAATTTTTGTTATCTCTGAAACTGTCATTATTTTATTGAAAAATTCGCCTTTTGTCTCGCAAAAATAAGTGAGAGGTATTTTTTCGGCGGTAAGATGCCAAAAAACATATGTAAAACCCTTATTTAACATTGTCATTTGCATTACTGTAGCATTTTACCACACATTGCATATTATGTAGTAAGTTCAAACGCAAAGGAGAATTTAAAGTGGATTTATCGGATATTAAGACAAAAATATATTCGCAAAATGTTTTATTGAACGGTTGTAACAAGGACAACCGTTGCGGCTGCAGCAATAACAACTATCAGTGCTGTGCCAACTGTCCTGCAGGGCCTATGGGACCACAAGGTCCAATAGGCCCTCAGGGCCCTATTGGT
>JAUNEH010000028.1:0-20018 GCA_030525665.1 Ruminococcus sp. | reverse complement strand
TTTCTCTGCTGTTTGACTTTTACGGTGAGCTTTTAAGCGAGAAAAAACGTGAAGCATCAAGTCTTTATTTCAATGAAGATTTATCCCTTTCGGAAATTGCCGAGCATATGGGCATTACCCGTCAGGGTGTAAGCGACCTTATTAGACGCAGTGAGTCGGAGCTCTACGAGTTTGAAGATAAATTAGGTCTTTATTCCCGATTTGAGGCTACAAATGCATCAGCCGCAAAAATCAGGGAGCTGTCAGAGGCAATTGCAAAGGAAAGCTTTGGACAGATTAAGGCAAAGGCTTTGGATATTTTAAGCGAAGCCGAAAAAATTGAGAGGTTGGAGGCGTAATTATGGCATTTGAAAGCTTGTCCGAGAAAATCGGCGGTGTTTTTAAAAGACTTAAGAATAAGGGTAAGCTTAGCGAAAGCGACGTTAAAGCCGCTATGCGAGAAGTGCGTCTTGCACTTTTAGAGGCTGACGTTAACTACAAGGTTGCCAAGGATTTTACAAACAAAATTACCGAGCGAGCAATCGGCTCTGACGTTATGGAAAGCCTCACTCCTGCTCAGATGGTAATTAAGATTGTAAACGAAGAGCTTAAGGCTCTTATGGGCGGCGAAAGTGCCAAGATTAACTTCGCGTCAAAGCCTCCTACGGTTATTATGATGTGCGGTTTGCAGGGTTCGGGTAAAACTACCCACTCGGGAAAACTCGCAAAGCTTTTAAAAAACAAAAACCACAGACCCTTACTGGTTGCCTGTGATATTTACCGACCTGCTGCTATTGAACAGCTTAAGGTTGTGGGCAGAAATGCCGATGTACCTGTTTTTGAAATGGGTACCGAAAGCCCTGTGAAAATCGCCCGAGAGGCAATCAAGCACGCAAGAGATTACGGTAACGACATCGTTATCTTAGATACAGCAGGCCGACTTCATATTGATGACCAGCTTATGGCTGAGCTTGAAAACGTAAAGGCAGAGGTTAACCCCTCTGAAATCCTGCTTGTTATCGACTCTATGACAGGTCAGGACGCAGTAAACGTTGCCGAAACATTTAATTCACGCCTTGAAATTACAGGTGTAATTCTCACAAAGCTTGACGGCGACACCCGAGGCGGTGCGGCACTTTCGGTTAAGGCTGTTACAGGCAAGCCTATTAAGTTTGCAGGTACAGGCGAAAAGCTCGGTGATATCGAGCCTTTCCATCCCGACAGAATGGCAAGCCGAATTTTGGGTATGGGCGATATGCTTACTCTGATTGAGGAAGCAGAGCAAAAGCTTGACGCCAAAAAGGCAGAAGAGCTTGCCGAGAAGATGATGACCAACAAAATGGACTTCAACGACCTTTTGGACCAGTTCGAACAGCTCCAGAAAATGGGACCCATTAAGGGTATTCTTTCAAAGCTTCCCGGTGTTAATGCTTCTAAGCTTGATGAAATGAATATAGACGAGCGTCAAATTGACTGGTGCAAGGCAATTATACTTTCTATGACAAAAGAGGAAAGAGCAAAGCCCGGTCTTATGAATCCTTCCAGAAAACGCAGAATTGCCGCAGGCTCGGGCAGAAGCGTTGAAGAGGTAAACCGCCTTATTAAACAGCTCGAACAGATGCAGAAGATGATGCGTCAGATGAATTCTAAAGGCAAAAAGGGAAAACGCAAGCTTCCGAACTTCGGCGGTATGGGCGGCTTCCCCGGTATGTAATTTAAGTTTTATATTGCCAAAAGGCTTATAAATACATTTATTTATATTTTATTTTTTATTAATAGGAGGAAAAAACCATGGTAAAAATCAGACTTCGCAGAATGGGTGCTAAGAAGAACCCCTTCTACCGCATTGTTGTAGCAGATTCCAGATATCCCAGAGACGGCCGTTTCATCGAGGAAATCGGTACTTACAACCCCCTTGCAGAGCCCGTTGAGGTTAAGGTTAACGAGGAAGCTGCTAAGAAGTGGATTGCTCAGGGTGCACAGCCTACTGACAAGGTAAAGGCTCTCTTCAAGAAGAACGGCATTATCTGATTGGCAGAGGTTACTGACTGATGAAAGACTTGCTCACTATTCTTGCTAAAGGCCTTGTAGAGGAGCCCGATGCAGTTAATGTTACTGCAGACGAGCCCTTAGAGGACGGTACAGTTGTATATCACATCCATGTTAGTGAAGACGACATGGGCAGAATCATCGGCAAGCAGGGCAGAATTGCTAAGGCAATCCGCACTGTTGCCAGAAGTGCAGCTATCCGCAAGAACGAAAAAATTCAGGTTGAAATCGACTGATTCAAACATCTGAAAACTCAACTTAAAGCGTCTCAGAATCCCTTTAAAAAGGGACTTTTGAGACGCTTTGTTGACATATTTGCCCATTTTTATTATAATGCAGGTGAAACGAGGTGCTTTAATGACTGCTTCAAAAAGGATTTTTTGTATATTGCTTTGCCTGCTGTGTATGGTTTCTGTATCATTTACAGTCAGTGCGGAAGAGGATACAACACTTACATTTGGCGATTTCAGCTATGAGGTTTTAGAAGATGATACCCTGTGTATCACGGGCTATACGGGTAGCGGCGGCGACGTCAGCATTCCTCCTGAAATTGACGGCAAGGCTGTTTCTACCTTAGGTGATGAGCTTTTCTGGTATATGGAGTCTGTTACCTCTGTTACTCTTCCTGATAGCCTGGAGTATATCGGTGCAAGAGTTTTTCAAAACTGTACTTCTCTTACTGAGGTTGTCCTGCCTGATACAATTCACGAAATCGGTGACGCTTGTTTTTTAGGTTGTAGCAGGCTTTCGAAAATAAACGTTCCTGCCAGCTTGGTGTACGTGGGCTCCTTTGCTTTTGATGAAACCCCTTGGGTGACTCAGTTTGACGGCTGTACCTCTATTATTTTAGGGGGCAGAGTTTTTTACAAGTATCTTGCAGACGAGGATAGTGTGGTTATCCCTGACGGCGTTGTGTGTATCAGCGACAATGCTTTTGACGGCAAGAGCTTAAGCTTTGTTAAGATTCCCGACTCAGTTGCATTTATCGGAGATTATGCATTTTTTAATTGCAAAAACCTTAAAGAGGTAATGCTTCCCTCGGATATTTATTACTTAGGTGAAAACAGCTTAGGTGTATTTGCAGGAACAAGCGAAGCACAGGTAGTTAAGGACTTTACAATTTATACCGATGAAGATACAATCGGTGCTAATTATGCGGCTCAGTATGAAATGACCCTTAAGGCAACGGCAGATTTTACTCAGCCCGAGTCCTTGCCCGAGGCTGAGAAATGTGTGCCCACTGCCGAAATCAGAGATGCCGACACATCTCCAAAATCAGCAGGCTTAAGTCAGGGTGCAGTAATTACAATTGTGCTGTCAATAGCAGGCTGTGTGCTTGTTATCGGCGGTATTACGGTAGCTTCTCATTTTTACGAAAAGAAACGCAAGCAGGAAAATAAATCAAACCAAAATAATAAGAAAAAGAAGAAATAATTATGCTTAAACAATATCTTGAAATAGGAAAAATTGTAGGTACCCATGGTGTACGTGGAGAATTAAGGGCTGAGTGTTGGTGCGACAGCCCTCAGTTTTTTGCTGGGTTCAAGAAGCTTTATTTTGACGAGGGCAAAGAGAAAATTGACGTTCAGAGCCGTCCTCACAAGAACATTGCCTTGGTTAAAATCAAGGGCATTGACACAGTAGAGCAAGCTGACCTGTTAAGAGGCAGGGTGCTTTACGTAAATCGTAAGGACATAAAGCTTCCTAAGGGTACCAATTTTATACAGGATATTATCGGGCTTGAGGTTGTTAATATCGATACCGAAGAGGTTTACGGCAAAGTTACCGAGGTTATTAAAACAGGTGCCAACGACGTTTACGAGGTTAAAGACAGCACAGGCAAGGCCTACTATGTGCCAGTAATCAAGGATGTTGTAATCGAGACCTCCCCTAAAAAAGGTAAGGTTTTTCTTAAGCCGATGAAAGGTATATTTGACGATGAGGATTGATATAATTACTCTTTTTCCCGAAATGTGCGAGGCGGTGCTTTCTGAGAGCATTATCGGACGAGCAAGACAAAGCGGTGCAGTTGAGATTAACTGCCATCAGCTCAGGGATTTTGCTTTTGATAAGCACAGACGTGTTGATGATGCCCCTTACGGCGGCGGCAAGGGTATGCTTATGATGGCAGAGCCCATTGCCCTTTGCTTTGAGGATATATGTCAGAAGATTGGTAAAAGACCTCACTTCGTTTTCATGTCGCCTCAGGGCAAAACCCTTACTCAAACAAGGCTCAAGGAGCTTTCTGAGCTTGAGAATGTCTGCGTTTTGTGCGGGCATTACGAAGGCGTTGACCAGAGGCTTATTGATGAATTCGTAGATGAGCAGATTTCCATTGGCGATTATGTGCTCACAGGCGGTGAGCTTCCTGCTTTGGTATTCACAGATTCCTTGTGCAGAATGCTTAAGGGTGTGCTTTCCGACGAGGAATGCTTTGAGAGAGAAAGCCATTACAACGGATTATTGGAGTATCCTCAGTATACCCGTCCTGCAAATTGGCGTGGTAAAGAGGTGCCCGAAATACTATTAAGCGGACACCATGCAAATATCGAGAAATGGAAAGACGAAAAAGCCCTTGAAAATACCCTTAAAAACCGACCCGAACTGCTTTTCGAGGATGAAGAATAACCAGATGCTTTTTTGCTTTGTGTAACTTGTTGACTTTTACAAAATCCATGTAGTTAATTTGCACAAGAAACCACCCCTCGAAATTAACCTTGTAGTGTATCAAAACAAATTTAAGAATATTGTGTTGACCTTGAGAAAATTTGTGGATATAATAACAAAAAATGAATGATTTTAGTACCGTGGTTCCTTAGCGGACCACATACCAAAACAAGATAAGAGAGGGTAACATCAATGTACTGTAAGGATGTTTTAGTTCAGAACAAAGCAGGTCTCCATGCTCGTCCCGCAACTTTCTTTATTCAGAAGGCTAACGAGTACAAGGCAACAATCTGGGTTGAAAAAGAAGAGAGAAGAGTTAACGCAAAGAGCCTTCTCGGTGTATTGTCACTTGGTATTCTTGGCGGCACAACAATCAAGATTTTTGCTGACGGTCCCGATGAGACACAGGCTGTTGAAGGCCTCGTTTCTCTTGTAGAGTCCGGTTTTGCAGAGTAATCAAAATAGCTAAGAAAGAGGGCGGAAGTTACATCCGCCCTTATTTTTTTAGCCGTTAGTTACGGCGGGTGATTCGTCTGTGGCAGATTGTGTTTTAAGGCAGATGCTCGTGGACGGCGTGTTGGAAATATATCGCTTTTATTATTGATTGTAAGTGGCATAATAAAAAAGGGGGTGTAGTTGTGATTGAGAGACTGAAAGAACTCAGGGCAAAGGCCATGGCTCTGCCTTTAGAGCCGGGCGTTTATATAATGAAAAACAAAGACGGAGAAATTATATATATCGGTAAGGCTAAAAAGCTTAAAAACCGCGTCAGCTCTTACTTCGGTTCTCAGAATAACCACACCGACAAGGTGCGACGGATGGTGTCGCAGGTTAAAAGCTTCGACTACATTATCACCGACAGCGAGTTTGAGGCACTTATTCTTGAATGTAGCTTAATTAAGCAGAATCAGCCCAAGTATAACATTCTTTTAAAGGATGACAAGGGCTTCAGCTTTGTTAAGATAACAGGCGGTAAATGGCGTAAAATTTCCTACGCCCTTCAAAAGGACGACGAGGAGGCTGAGTATATCGGCCCCTATACAAACGGGTTTTACGTAAAGCAGGCCGTGACAGAGGCAAACTCTATATTTAAACTGCCTACCTGTAACCGTCGTTTTCCTGAGGATTTCGGCAAGGCTCGGCCTTGTCTTAATTATCACATTAAGCTTTGCTCGGCACCCTGTACAGGTAAGGTTAAGTTTTCGGATTATAACGAAAGCGTTGAGCAGGCTCTGGACTTTTTAAAGGGTACAGGAAAAGAAAGTGTAAAAAAACTTACGGAGGAAATGTATAAAGCTTCCGAGGCTATGGAGTTTGAAAAAGCCGCCCAGCTTCGCGACCGCATAAACGCCATCAAGAAGCTCGCCGACAAGCAAAAGGTTATCGAAACCAAGGTTAAAAGTCAGGATGTTATTGCGTTCTTTTCTGACGGGAATAAGGCTTGCTTTGAGGTTTTTCGTTTTGACGAGGGACAGCTTAAGTACAGAGAAGATTATTTTGTAGACCCTCCCGACGACGGTGAAAAGGCGAGAGCTGAGTTTATTCTGAGCTTTTACAACACCAAGACTGATATTCCGCGGTTTGTAACCGTTGACGGCGAGGTAGAGGACAAAGAACTTATAGAACGTTTTCTTACAGAGAAAAAGGGCAAAAGGGTATATATTGCCATTCCTCAGCGAGGTCAGCAGAAATCGCTTGTGGATATGTGTCGCCAGAACGCCGCCGAGAGGGTTGCAAAAACCCGAGGTGCAGTATTAGGCAGAGAATTAAGCGTTTTAGAAGAGCTTAAGGAGCTGTTGGGCCTTGATACGTTGCCTTCCTACATCGAATCCTACGATATTTCCAATACCGCAGGCGATGAAAATGTTGCAGGTATGATTGTGTACGAAAACGGCAGACCCTTAAAAAAGGCTTACAAAAGATTCAAAATTAAATCCTTTTCCGGTCAGGACGACTACGGCTCAATGCGCGAGGTGCTGACCAGGCGGTTTGAAGAATACTTTAAGTTAAAAGATACAGAAGAAGAGGGATTTGCGAGATTACCCGACCTTATTCTTCTTGACGGCGGTGCAGGTCAGGTCAGTGCTGTAAAGCCTGTGCTCCTTAAGCTTGGGCTTTCTGTTCCTCTTTTCGGAATGGTAAAGGACGACAAGCACCGCACACGTGCTATTGTAAGCGACAATGGCGAAATTGCCATAAATGCAAACCGCAGACTATTTACCTTTATAAGCTCACTCCAAGACGAAGTGCACCGCTTTTCGGTGGGATATCACCATTCAAGACGAAAAAAGACGCAGCTTGGGGTTTCTTTAACTGAAATAAAGGGTATAGGCAACGAGCGAGCAAAGGCACTTTTGAAGCATTTCAGAACAATAGGGAATATAAAAAACGCAGAGCTCGAGGAGCTTAAGGCGGCACCTAAAATGAACGACAGTGCCGCACTGAGCGTTTACTATCATTTCAAAAGAAAAGAAAGTGAGGGAGAAAAATGAGAGTAATTACAGGTTCAGCCCGAGGCAGACGTCTTCAGACATTAGAGGGCAAAGATGTCCGTCCTACCACCGACAAGGTGAAGGAGTCGGTTTTTTCCATAATCCAGTTTCAGATTCAGGGCAGGATTTTTCTTGACCTGTTTGCAGGTTCCGGACAAATGGGTATCGAAGCTCTAAGCCGCGGAGCTAAAAAGGCATACCTGGTAGACCAAAGCTTAAAGTCAATACGAGTAATCGAACAGAATGTAAAAACAACAGGCTTCGAAGATACCGCTGTTATTGCAAGGCAGGACGCACAAAGCTTTATTCTTTCGGCAAGAGAAAATTTTGACATAGCCTATCTTGACCCTCCTTTTGAAAAGGGTCTTATAAACGAGGTGCTTCCTTTGCTTTCGGCTAAAATGAACAAGGGCGGAGTTATTCTTTGCGAATGCGGCGAGGGTGAAGCTTTGCCCGAAGAAGCAAATGATTTCGTGCTTGACAGAACTTATCGCTATGGTAAAATAAAGGTAAGTCTTTATAGGCACAAGGAGATGCTTTAATATGAAAACTGTAATTTGTCCCGGTAGCTTTGACCCTGTTACCAAGGGCCATATGGATATTATCGAGCGTGCATCCAAGCTTTTTGACAAGGTCGTTGTGGCGGTGCTTAACAACGCTTCAAAGCATCCATGCTTTACGATTGATGAGCGAATTGCTCTTTTAAAAGAAACCACCAAGCATCTTGATAACATCGAAATCGAAACCTTCGACGGACTTTTGGTGGATTTTGCCAAGCTGAGGGGTGCCTCTGCCGTTGTAAAGGGCCTCAGGGCGGTTACTGACTTTGAATACGAATTTCAGATGTCTATGATAAACAAGAAGCTTTGCCCCGAAATTGAGACCATATTCCTTAACACAAGTCAGGAGTATATGTACTTGAGCTCAAGTGTTGTAAAGCAGATTGCCGCCGCAGGTGGAGACATAAGTATGTTTGTTCCCGAAGAAATTCGTGATAAAATAGTTGACAGACTTCTAAATATGTGAAATAATGGGTAATAGATAATGGAAAAGGAGAATTGTTATGAGAGTAGAAGAACTTCTTAACGAGATTCAGGATATTATGAACGAGGCTAAGTCCGTTCCCCTTACAGGTGGCAAGTCTTTGGTTGACACAGAAAAGGTTCTCGATATTCTTGATGAGATTAACGACACACTTCCTTCTGAGGTAAGACAGGCTAAGAATATCGTTTCTGACAGAGGTCAGATTATTGCCGAGGCTAAAAAAGAGGCAGAGGAAATCATCCGTGCCGCCGAGGAAAGAAAAAAGCAGCTTGTTAACCAGAACGAGATTGTTAAGGAAGCTCATGCACAGGCAAACGAAATTCTCAATGACGCAAAGGCAAAGACTTCTGACATGAGAAAAGCTGCTGCTGAATTTGTTGAGGATATCATGAAGAAAACCGACGAGTCTATTACTGCTCAGCTTACCGAGCTTAGAAAGACAAGACAGAACATCAAGATGACTCAGAAGGTATCAAACGGTAACGTAAATACAAATATATAACAAGTTTGTAATTTTCCGAAAGGGAATTACGAAAAGCGAACATAAGTTCTAAAAACTTAGGCACAATCACGGTTTTGACCGAGGTTGTGTCTTTTTTTGTCTAATTTGTGGTAAAACATTGCAGTAAATTAGGTAAAAAAGCCGTAATATTTTTCTTGCAATTTTGATACCAGTGCTTTATAATAATTATAAAGTGTCATTGAGTGGCAAAATTGGGTCATTTGATGTCATTTTTAAAACGATTTTTACGGTAAGGAGGCGGCGATAATGTTTACGGGTATGTCTTTCCCAAATTTAGACTCCAAGGGCAGAGTCGTTCTGCCTCAGAAATTCCGCGAACAGTTAGGCGAAACGTTTTATATCACTGCAGGCTTTGATAAAGACTTCCCTTGCGTGCAGATTATGTCTCGCGAACAGTTCGAGCATTTGCTTTGTCAGATTCGCGAGCTTCCTGCAAGCAAGGCGTTACAGCTTCAATACTCTATTATCGCTCCTTCAGAAGAGGTAAGCGTTAACGCACAGGGCAGACTTCAAATCCCCCAGGCCCTCAGAGAAAGTGCAAGCCTTACCAAAGAGGTAGCAGTCCTTGGTATGGACAAGCGTATTGAAATATGGGACAAGGCAACCTACGACGCATTTATGAAGAAACAGAGAGAAGAGTCTTACCTCGATGCTCTTGAGCTTTTAAGATTATGATAAATTTTTCCCATGTGTCCGTACTGCTTAATGAGTCGGTGGATATGCTTTCGGTTAAACCTGAGGGCGTTTACGTTGATGGTACAGCAGGCGGAGGAGGACATTCTGCAGAAATATTAAAGCGACTTAATGAAAACGGCAGGCTTTATTCCATAGACCGCGACCCCGATGCCATTGCTACGGTTACAAAGCGTTTCGAGGGCGATAAAAGAAGCGTAGTCCTTCACGGTGAATTTGCCGATATGAAAGAGCTTCTTTTAAAAGAAGGTGTAGATAAGGTCGACGGAGTTATTCTTGACCTCGGCGTTTCCTCACATCAGCTTGACACAGCCGAGCGTGGCTTTTCCTTTCATGAGGATGCACCTCTTGATATGCGTATGAGTCAGCAGGGGTTAAGTGCCGCAGATTTGGTGAATACTCTGGATTTCAAGGAGCTTTGCAGAATACTTTCTTCCTATGGAGAAGAAAAATATGCCCCTTCAATTGTGAAAGGTATTTTAAGAGCACGCGAAGAAAAGCCTATAGAAACAACATTGGAGCTTGCCGAGATTGTAAAAGCCAATGTTCCGCAAAAGGTAAGGCGTGACGGGCATCCTGCCCGCAAAACCTTTCAGGCAATCCGTATAGCCGTAAACGACGAGTTTGGTCAGCTTGAACGAGGGCTTGCATCGGCTTTTGAAATGCTAAACGTTGGCGGCAGACTTTCGGTAATTACCTTCCACTCGATAGAGGACAGAATCGTTAAGCAGACAATGGCACAGTGGTGCACAGGATGTACCTGCCCAAAGGATTTTCCTGTTTGCGTTTGCGGTAATAAGCCAAAGGCAAGGCTTATAAATAAAAAGCCCATTGAGGCAACTAACGAGGAGCTTTCGGACAACAAGCGAAGCAGAAGTGCAAAGCTGAGAGGATGCGAAAAGCTTATTTAAGATAGATGAATTTATAAAGGAGTAAGAACTATGGCATACGGCACCTATATGGATACCGACAGAGGTTACGACCTCAGCCTTTTCGAGTCAGAGGGAAACGCCGCAAGGAAGAAAAAAGCGGCTCCCAAGACATCTCATGTAAAAAAGAATAATGTCATAGAGCTTAGTACTCCCATGTACGATAAGTCCGAAAGACGCAAGCACAACGTAGGCTCAATTGTATTAGGCTTTGTATGTGCGGCTGTTATTACACTTTGTGTTGGATTTATCATCAAAGGTCAGGTTGAGCTTACCGAGCTTAATCAGCAGATTGCCTCGGCACAGGTTCAGCTTGAAGAGGTTAAGAGCGAATACACCCAGATGCAGGCTAAAATGGAAGCTTCGCTTTCTACAGCGGCTATCGAAAAATACGCTCAACAGGAGCTTGGCATGAGCAAAGCCACAGTTCAGCAAAAAGAGTACATAAGCCTTTCAGAGGGGGATAAGGCTGAAGTGTATACCGAAAAGAAGGCCAACGTATTTACTCAGATTGGCGACTTCTTTGGTTCGCTTTGGTCATAACATACCCCTTGCGTTAATATGTATGTTATGAAGGATGAGAGTTAAGATTTTAGTCTTGACTCTTTTTCTGCTATTCTAAGGAAGAGAAATTTTTATATATTTTGGCAGTAAATCCTGCTTTTTTACCCTTAATACCATAGAAAGGAGCAGCTTTATGGCACAGGGAGTTAATCAGAAATTTAATAAAAGAGCCTCGTTGCTTTTGCTTATAATTCTTGTTTTGGGCTTTGGTGCCGCTGTACTGAGGCTGGGTTGGTTGCAGTTGGTTGATGCGTCCGAATTACAAAAACGTGCAGTTGACCAACAGCTTTCGGATACCGAGCTTTCGGCAAAACGCGGTACGATTTACGACACCAACGGCAAAGTCCTTGCCTCCTCTGCTTCTGTATGGAAGGTGGTTCTGGCACCGGTTTATTTCGAAAATGACGAGGAAAGGCGAATTGTCTCGAAGGGCCTTTCTCAGATTTTAGATGTTGACGAAGACAAAATCTTCGAAAAATCTCAACAGAGAAGCTACTATGTTGAGGTTAAACGTCAGATTGAGAGTGATACCAGAGAAAAAGTTCTGGAGTTTATGGACCAGCTTGCGGATGTTCACGAAATCTACAATACCGTTTACCTTCTTGATGATTACAAGCGTTATTACCCCTATGGCTCGCTTGCATCAAGTGTAATCGGCTTTACGGGTGCTGACGAGCAGGGCCTTTCGGGACTTGAATATCAATACGATGAGGTGCTTACAGGTGCACCGGGCAGACTTGTTACTGCGGTTGACTCTTTAGGTACGGCAATGCCCTTTGAGTACAGCCAGAACATTCCTGCCGAGGACGGCGACAACCTTGTGCTTACAATTGACGAGACTATACAGTCTATCGCCGAAAAGTATATGCTTCAGGGTATTGAAGACCACGCGGTTTTCAATCGCGGCGTCTGTATTATTATGGACGTTAACACAGGTGCAGTTCGTGCGATGGCAAGTGTAGGCGGTTTTGATCTTAATGACCCCTTTACTTTAACCAAAGAAAAAGAAGAGGAAATTAAAAAGCTGCCCGAAGATGAGCGTGCAGATGCAAGGTACGAGGCACTTTCAAATATGTGGCGAAATAAAGCCGTAAGTGATACCTACTACCCCGGCTCGGTATTTAAAATGTGTACCGCCGCTATGGCACTCGAAGAAGGCTTGATTACTGAAAATTCTTCATTCTACTGCTCGGGAGCTTATACGGTTGCAGATACTACCCTTGGTTGTCACGTGCAGACATATGGTGGAAGCCACGGTACACAGAATTTAAGAGAAGCTATTAAAAACTCATGTAACCCTGCTTTAATGCAGATTGGTGAGCTTTTAGGCATAGATTTGTTTAACCAGTATTATGATGCTTTCGGTTTTTCCGAGCGAACAGGTATAGACTTGCCCGGCGAAGCTGACGATATTTACTTTGACAGGGATACAATGGGCGAGGTTCATTTAGCAACTGCATCTTTCGGTCAGAACTTTGCAATTACGCCTATTCAGATGGCAACGGCAGTTGCGTCAATTGCCAATGGCGGCAAGCTTGTACAGCCGCATATGGTTGAGCGTATTGAGGATTCTCAGGGTAACGTTATAAGCACCACAAGCACAGAGGTTAAACGTCAGGTTATTTCAGAAGATACTGCTTCGCTTATTTGCGATATTCTCGAGGAAAATGCAGTTTCGGGTTCAGGTAGCAACGGCTACGTTGCAGGTTACCGTGTGGCAGGTAAAACAGGTACTTCGGAGAAGAAGGTGGACTTAAACGAAGACGGCGTGCAGGACTATATTGCATCATTCTGCGGATTTGCTCCTGCAGAAAACGCCGAGGTTGTGTGCCTTGTATTTTTCGACACACCCACAGGTGCGGCCTATTACGGAAGTCAGGTTGCCGCCCCTGTATTTGCAAGAATTATGTCAGAGGTTCTGCCTTATCTTGAAATTGCAACCCAGTATACAGAAGAAGAGCTTGCAGAGCTTGATACAACCGCTGACACGTACATTGGTATGACAGTTGACGAGGCGGTTACAGCCGCTGAAAACGGTGGTTTCACAACTTGGGTAAAAGGTGAGGGCGAAACTATTGTTGCCCAGATGCCCGAAGCAGGTACCAAAATTCCTCAGGGCGGTAACGTTGTACTTTATACAGATGCCGAAAGTATTAAGGATACCACTACGGTGCCGAATCTTATAGGTTACAGTGTGTCTGACGTTATTTACTTTGCATCTTACTATAATCTAAACGTCAGCATAAGCGGTATGTCGGGTTCGGCGTTGTCTACATCTTATTCGCAGAGCATACCCGAGGGTACCGAGGTAGCGCCCGGTACGGTTATCACTGTAACCTTCAGTGCAGGCGGCGGTACAGACTAAGGCTTTTTTCTCACGGAGGCACTATGGAAAACAAAATCTACTTTTTAGAAGAGAAACAGGATATCAAGCTTGCTGAAAAGCTTTGCACACGTTGCTGTGAGGGACTTAAACTGCCTAAAAATGCTTTTGTGTTAAGCAGGGGCGGTACGGCTCACAGCGACGGAAAATTCGACGCTGTGGCGGTCGAGCTTGGTTTAGAGGATAAAGCACAGGTAGGTAATGAAATATTTACCTATTCGGTTGGGCAGAGCGATGCCGATATTTGTGCACTTAATTTTCAGAAGCGAGAGCATAGCCGCAGTCTTGAGCTTTTAAGCGGTAGCTTTATGGGCAGGGTCAATATTCCGTCAGAGTCGCAGTATACAGAGCTTTCTGTGCTTTATTGTGCGGCAGGACTTTTTGCGGCAGGAGTGCCCATGAAGGATGTGCTTAAAATAATTAACAGTAAGATTAGCTGAAAGGAACGGATAAAATAATGGACAGTCGTTTTGATTTTTTATGGGCATTAGGTGCCGCTGTGGTGGCGTTTGGATTATCTGCTGTATTGGGCAGAGTGCTTATTCCTTATCTTCATAAGCTTAAATTCGGTCAGACAATTCTTGATATAGGGCCTCAGTGGCACAAAAATAAGCAGGGTACACCTACAATGGGCGGTATTATGTTTATTGCAGGTATTGTAGTTTCTACTGTGCTTACCTTTGGTATTTATCTGCTTGTAAGCGACGGTGGCACAGTGGGTACCTCAGGTACCTTTATAGGCCTTGGTATGGCTGTTTGCTACGGTATAGTAGGCTTTATTGATGATTACATTAAGGTTGTCAAAAAGCGTAATCTGGGTCTTTCTGCACCTCAGAAGTTAGTGCTTCAGTTTGGTGTAGCGGCTCTTTACCTTGTAGGTATGAGGTTTTTAGGAAATGCCGACACAGCTACTATTATTCCTTTTATAGGTGAGGTCGAGTTAGGCTTTTTCTATTACATAATCTCTGCGGTTGTAATTGTTGGTATTGTAAATGCAGTTAACCTTAACGATGGTGTTGACGGGCTTTGCGGCTCTATTACATTTTTTGCCGCTGTATTTATGATGCTTATTGCAAGCGTTATGAATTCTAAGGGTATGATTATCGAAAGTGCCGCTTTAGCAGGCGGATGCTTAGGCTTCCTTTTGTGGAACTTCCACCCTGCAAAGGTGTTTATGGGCGATACAGGCTCGCTTTTCTTAGGCGGTATGGTTTGTGCAATTGTATTTACCCTTGATATTCCCGTACTTATACTGCCTATCGGTATTGTTTATCTTGCCGAGATGTTCTCTGTTATGCTTCAGGTAGGCTACTTCAAGCTTACAAAGGGCAAGAGGCTTTTCAAAATGGCTCCTATCCATCATCATTTTGAGATGTGTGGTTGGAGCGAAGTCAAGGTTGTTTGCGTGTTCAGCATGGTTACTGCCGCATTCTCGCTTGGTGCATTTCTGCTTACCTACTTCGGCGTTGGCAGAATATTGTAATTTATCTGAAAATCTGAAAAAGGAGGGATAGTATGAGCGAAAGTAAAGTGTATACAAGTCGTGCAGCGGTTGAAAATTCTCAGCGACGTGTGCAGACTCCTTCTACAGCACAAAGAAGAAGTGCACATGCTCCTCAGAAGAAAAAGAAAAAACTGAAGTTTTTTAACATAGGACTCGGACTTGATATGCCCTTCTGCCTTTTGGTTTTAGTGCTTCTTACCATAGGCATTATCATGATGTTTTCTGCAAGCTATCCTATTGCCTACAGCACCTACGGCGACAGCTATCACTTCCTTAAAAGGCAGATTTTGTTTGCTCTTATCGGAATAGGTGCAATGATAGGTCTTTCCTTTGTTAACTATCGTATTTTTTATCGCTTTGCAAAGCTTATACTGGCGATTTCTTATGGCGTACTTATTCTTGTTCTTATTCTTCCGGGTAATGGTGATATTCACCGTTGGATAGGTGTAGGCTCGTTTACTATTCAGGCGTCTGAAATCACTAAGTTCTGCCTTATTGTATTCTTTGCCTATTGGGGTACTAAGTACGCAGATAAGATGAGGTACATGAAGTATAGCTTTATGCCGGGCATGGTGATTTTCGGCACAACAGCGATTTTGCTTATTTTAGAGCCCCACTTCTCGTGTACTGTTATCGTGTTTTTGCTTGTTCTAATTATGCTTTTTATTTCGGGCATGGATACCAAGTACTTTATCCTTATCGGAGTATTGGTAGGTGCGGCAATTGCAATAATGTGGGCTACAGGACTTTTGGGCTATGCAATGGAGCGACTTGACGGTTGGGGTAAGGCCTTGGAGTATACCACAAGCGAAATGTGGCAGACCACATGGCAGACCCGAAACTCACTTTACGCCATAGGTTCAGGCGGACTTACAGGACTGGGCCTCGGTCAGTCAAGACAAAAGTATCTATACCTTCCCGAGCCTCAGAACGACTTTATTTTTGCAATCGTATGCGAGGAATTAGGTCTTATCGGAGCAATGCTTATACTTGTTCTTTTCGGACTTTTGGTATGGCGTGGCATTACAATGTCACGAAAAGCCAGCGATACCTTCGGCAAGCTTTTAGGCATAGGCTTAACAGCACAGGTTGGACTTCAGGTAATACTTAACATTTTCGTTATTACCGACTGGCTGCCCAATACAGGTATCAGCCTGCCGTTTTTCAGTTACGGCGGCAGCTCACTTATTATGCTTTTGGCACAGATGGGCGTTATACTTTCGGTGTCCCGCAGTGCAAAAATCGAGAAAAGGTGATTTAATGAGAGTTTTACTTGCAGGCGGCGGTACAGCAGGGCACATAAACCCTGCTTTAGCCATTGCAAAGACTATAAAAGAAAAAGACCCCACAGCCGAGATTATGTTTGTGGGTAACAAAACAGGTTTGGAGCAAAGACTTGTAAAAAATGCAGGCTTTGATATAAAGTCCATTTCCATCAGCGGTTTTAAACGCAGTCTTTCGCCTTCTGCTTTGGTTCATAATGTAAAAACAGCTTTCAGAGCAGTATCGGCTTCTTCCGCTTCTTCCAAGATAATCAAAGGGTTTAAGCCCGATATCTGTATCGGTACAGGCGGTTACGTTTCGGGTCCTGTTATGCGTGCGGCTCAAAAGCTTAATATTCCTGTAATCGTTCACGAGCAAAACGCATACCCCGGCGTTACCACAAAAATGCTTTCGAAAAAGGCAGAGTATGTAATGCTGGCGGTTGACGAGGCGAGAAAGCACTTTGACGGCAACGTTAATTTTGTGCTTACAGGTAACCCCATCAGACCCGAGATTTTGCGTGTGGACGAAAAAGCGGCAAAAGAAAAGTATAAAAAGGACTCGAAGCCATTGGTGCTTTCCTTTGGCGGAAGTCTCGGTGCACGAAAAATCAACGAAGGTGTAGCAGACTTAATTGCCCGTTCCGGCAAAGACGGCAGGTACAGCCACATTCACGCCTACGGCCAGTACGGCAAGTGGTTCCCCGATTTGCTAAGAGAAAAAGGCACAGACCCAGATAAATGCGATAATCTTGACATCAGAGAATACATTGACAATATGGCAGAGTGTATGGCATCAGCCGACGTAGTAATCTGTCGTTGCGGTGCAATTACATTAAGCGAGGTGCAGGCTTTGGGCAAGCCTTCTGTGCTTATTCCCTCGCCAAATGTAGCAGAAAATCACCAGTTTCATAACGCAATGGCATTGGTAAATAACAACGCCGCCATTGTTATAGAAGAAAAAGACCTTACTGATAAGAGCATAACCGAAGCGGTGGATAAGCTTTTGTCGGATAAGGCGTCTCTTGAAAAGTTTTCACAAAACGCACGAAATATGGCTATTACAGATGCTAACGAACGTATCTGGAATGTAATAGAAAAAGTACTTAGGAAGTAACACAAATAAGCCTTTCGGCATAGGATATAAAAACTTGTATCCGAGCTTAGAAAGGGTGTTTGGGGTGTCTAAATTATTAATAGACGGCGGCGAAATATTAGGCGGCGAAACAGAAGTTCAGGGCTCAAAAAACAGTGCTCTGCCTATACTTGCCGCAAGTCTTCTGTCAAAAGGCGAGAGCGTGTTTTTTGGATGCCCTGTGCTTTCCGATGTGGCGTCGTCGGTTAAAATTCTTCGCTATTTAGGTTGTAAGGTTCGACGAAGCGGACACACCCTTGTGGTAAATACCAAGGGGCTTTCCCGAGACGATATCCCCGAAAGCATGATGCGGCTTATGCGATCTTCCATAATTTTTGCAGGTGCACTTCTTGCATCAACGGGTCGGGCAAGGCTTACCTTTCCGGGCGGTTGCGAAATAGGTCCGCGGCCTATAGATTTGCATTTGTCGGCACTAAAACGCTTAGGCGTCGAAATCGCCGAGCGACATGGGGAGCTTTTGTTTACAGCTCCAAAAGGACTTAAGGGAAACCGAATTTCTCTTTCATTTCCCTCAGTAGGTGCTACAGAAAATATTATGATTGCCGCGGCAAAGGCAAGGGGTACTACGGTAATAACCAACGCCGCCCGCGAGCCTGAAATAACCGACCTTGCAGATTATCTCAACGCCTGCGGTGCAAGCATAGAGGGAGCAGGCGAGGGAACGGTGGTTATCGACGGCAAGGAAAGCCTCAGGCCTGCAAATCACAGCATTATTCCCGACAGAATTGTTGCCGCAACTCTTATGTCGGCGGCGGCAGTTACAGGTTCTGAAATAGTTCTTGACCGAGTTATAAAAAGTCACCTTGATGCTATAATTCCCTGCTTCGAGCAGGCAGGCTGTAGAATAAATTTTGAAGGTACAAAAATGAAAATACGTGCCCCCGAGCGTTTAAAATCCTTAGGGCTTATCCGCACAACACCCTACCCCGGATTTCCTACGGATGCACAGGCACCGCTGATGGCGGTTGCGGCGGTTTCGCAGGGTATTACGGTATTTTCAGAGAACATATTCGAAAACAGATATAAACACGTAGGCGAGTTTATCCGCTTAGGTGCAGACATAAAGGTAGAAGGTAAGGTTGCAGTTGTAGACGGAGTAAAAAAGCTTTACAGTGCACCCTTGTGTGCCAAGGATTTACGCGGCTCGGCAGCACTTGCAGTAGCGGCTTTAGCGGCAGAGGGCACTACCGAAATAGATACTACAGAATACTTAGAGCGAGGCTACGAGGATTTAGAGGTTGTGCTGTCTTCTCTCGGAGCGTCAGTAAGAAAAATATAGCACAGTAAGTTTAAAGCAAAGGAAAAGGCGGTGAGATAATGGACGATAAAACCACAAAAATTCCTTCTTTAAAGGAGTTTCAGAAATCGCAGACCGAGCAGGTGCGACGTCAGCAGTCAAGAAAAAGAAAGCCTGATTCTGTAAAAAGCCGTAATATTAAGGGCGATACCCACAGGGTTGAATTAAACCATTCAGGCAAACCCAAGTCCAAACCATCACCAGATATTAAAACCAGAGAATATATACCAGAAGGCAGAAGAAAGTCTTTGAAGCTTTCAGGTAATACACAAAAGATAAATAACCAAAATTTGGGTGAGCAGGATGACCGCTTCAAGGCTTTTGAAAGCGATGTCGAGTATAGAAGCAGACGAAGACCATCTTCCCAGAGTCAGCCTTTGACCCAGACGAGGGTGGCAGGTCAGAGACCGCAAGGGCAGAGACCTCCTCAGCCGAGAAATCCTCAGCAAAGACCTCCTCAACAGAGAAATACCTCATCAAGACCGCCTGTTAAGAACAGCCCTCAGCCTTCAAAGGCTGTGCAAAGAAAAAAGAAGAAAAAGCCCCTTTCTCCCTTTCGTAGAAAGGTGAGAAGGGTGCTTGTCTATGCTCTTATCGTGCTTGCGATTTTAACGGTAGGAATTATTCTTTCTATGACGGTGCTGTTTAAAACTGAAAATATCGAAGTAAATGTGCCCAATAACTTTTATAGCTCTCAGGATATCATTAGTGCCAGCGGTCTTCATTATCAGGACAATATTTTTATGGCAGGAAAGGCACGTGCCGAAGCGAAGCTTCAGGAAAAATTCCCGTACATAAAGTCGGCTTCGGTAACTGCGGTTATTCCCGACACAATAAAAATCGACATTACCCTAAGCACACCTTCTTTTGCGGTAAAGACGGACAAGCTAACATATATAGCAAACGAGGATTGCAAGGTGCTAGAGGTTACGTCTACCCAAGACGAAGCTGACGTTCCGCTTATTGAGGGTGTAGCGGTAAAAGATGCCAAAGCAGGCGAAATTTTGGAGTTCGAGTCGGGTATTGTTAAAGACAGCCTTGCTGAAATGTTCAGCTTTGCCAAGGAAAAAGGCTACAAAAAGATAACCCGAGTAGATATTGACACCCAGACTACTCATTCAGGCACTGAAACGTTAGAAATCCGTTATGTGTACGACGACAGAATTGTAATTTATCTGGGAATTCCCGAAAACATAAGCTACAAAATGCAGACGGCACATACTATTATCAACGAGAAGCTTGACGTTAACAACACCGTTTTAACAGGCGAGCTTGACGTTTCACAGTCTTATGATACGAAGAAATCCTATTTTAACCAGTACAGCCTTATTCCCGAGGCGGTTATTACCGAGCCTGCTGACGAAGCAACCGAGGCAACTGAAGAGTACTACGAAGAGGATTATTATTGATAGATTATACACTTTTGCTCCTAATTTAAAAGGGGTTAGGGGCTTAGTATTAGTCTAAATTTACTGA
>JAUNEH010000001.1:71155-71931 GCA_030525665.1 Ruminococcus sp. | reverse complement strand
CCGTTTCTAAGAAGAGGAAGAAACGTTTTATTCACAAGAAAAGCACCCTGCACATTGATTTTGAAAATTCGTTCAAAATCATAGCTTTCCATCTCTACCAAAGAGTCAAGCATATAAATTCCTGCAAAATGGATAATGGCAAAAAGCTCGTCGGTCTCTTTTTGGACCTTCTCAAAGGCGTTGATTACACTTTGCTCGTCGGTGATGTCCACATAAATGGGAACGATATTTTCCTCGGCTTCACCTACGGTTTTATCGAGGGCGAAAACCCGAAAACCGCTATCTCTCAGCATCTTTGCCGTAGCCTTGCCCATACCTCCGTAGGCACCTGTTATCAGAATTGACGGTGTCATTTTTGTCAGTCCTTTGTGAAAATCTTTATGGCATCCGATACAAAGTCGGCTGTGCCTTCGCCGTTCTTGTCGAGGTATTCTTTAAATCTACGGTCGGCGGAGTACATTACCCCTAAGCCTTTGAGAATTTCATCGGTACAGGTGTAGTAGTTCTTGGTAATAAAGTTTTGCATTTCTTTTACCAGTGTCTGAGCTTCTGCTGATTTTGGTGTGTAACCCTTAGACTTGCACCGAGCAAATTTTACAAAAACTGCGTTTAAACCTTCTGCATAATCCGCAAAATCCGCCTCGGTATAGCCTGCAGTTTTACTCTCAAATTCTTTGTAGGCGTCGGTGCTCCCAAAACGCTCTGTTGCTTCGTTTTTGTAACTATCCATATTCTTAACCTCTTTACTCAGCAAAGCTTACAAGCTTATCTAAATC
>JAUNEH010000001.1:47860-71145 GCA_030525665.1 Ruminococcus sp. | reverse complement strand
TTTTTATCTCTGAGCTTGTCGTAGTCCTTGGCGTAACCAAGAGTAATTACCAAACGCACCTGTCCCGAAAGGTCACAGATTTCGCGGATTTTTGAGTCGTCAAGCCAACCCAGAATACAGGTAGAAAGTCCCTGTGCCGTGGCTTCTGCTGTAATATAGGCACTAAGGATTCCAATATCAATAGAGCGATAATCGTTGTGCTTAATCTTTGCACCCACTGCCGCTGACTTAACGTAGGGCATTTCTGAAATTACAAGCATAACGGGAGCATCACTTGCAAATTTATTCATACCCATACCCTGAGTTGCTTTTGCTACCTTTTTGGCGGCCTCAACCTTGCAGACTGTGATGTGATAAGGCTGACCATTACAGGCAGAGGGCGAAAGCCTTGCGGACTCTAAAACAGCCTGAAGCTTTTCATTTTCCACTGCCTTGTCAGGGTTATATGCACGGCAGGACTGCCTGTTCTTTGCGATTTCTGTAAAGTTCATAATAATACCGCCTTTGCACTAATTATCTTATCAACTCTTATTTTACTATTTCGTAAGGCCAATCGATGATACCGCCGAATTCTTTTACGTTGATGTAGCCAAGATTTACAAGTTTTTCTGAAGCAATTTTGCTTCGTCTTCCGCTTCGGCAATATACGAGGATAAGGGCGTCTTTGTCAGGGAGTTCTTGCTCAGCTCGACTTACGATTTCGTATTCGGGAATGAGAATTGCCCCCTCGATGTGACCGCTTGCAAATTCCTCGTCAGTTCTGGCGTCGATGAGGGTATACTCTACACCGCTTTGCATAATCTCTTTCGCTCTTTGAGCGTTTATCTGTTCATAGCTATGATTACCTATATTGCCATCCTCTCCTTGACAGGCGGTAAGCCCAAATATAGAAAATGAAATCAAAAGCACTATAATCAATCCTTGTAGCTTTTTCATAATGTTACCTTTTTCTTTTCTTTATTGTTTTTTATAGCATAGTGTAGGCACTGTAAAGCTCTGTGTAGATGCCGTTTTTCTCAAGAAGCTCTGAGTGGGTGCCTTCTTCGGCAATGCCGTTTTTACTTATAACAAAAATGCGGTCAGCATTCTTAATAGTTGTAAGCCTGTGGGCAACTGTAATTGTAGTTCTACCCTTTGATAGCTTTTCCAAGGATTTCTGCACTACAAGCTCGGACTCGTTGTCGAGTGCACTTGTTGCCTCGTCTAAAAGAAGCACAGGGGGATTTTTAAGGAATACCCTTGCTATAGAAACCCTCTGCTTCTGACCGCCCGAAAGCTTGACACCACGCTCACCTACATAAGTATCGTAGCCTTGAGGCAAGCTCATAATAAAATCGTGAGCACCTGCCATTTTTGCCGCTTCGATAATTTCATCATCGGTGGCGTTCATTTTGCCGTAGGCAATATTGCTTTTAACTGAGCCCGAGAAAAGGTAAACATCCTGCTGAACAATACCGATTTTATCCCTAAGGCTCTTAACCGTTACGTCCCTGATGCTTTTACCGTCAATGTAAATTCCGCCTTCGTCCACTTCGTAAAACCTAGGGATAAGCGAGCAAATAGTAGTTTTGCCGCCGCCGGAGGGCCCGACCAAAGCAATCTTTTCGCCGCTTTTAATTTTAAAGGACATATTAAGAAGCACATCTTCGTTTTCTTCTGAATATCGGAAGGTAACGTTTTTAAACTCAATTTCGCCCTTGATATTTCCTAAAACCTCAGCATTTTCTTTGTCTGTAATTTCGGGGACTGTGTCTAAGATTTCATAAAATCTTTCGATACCGGTCATACCACGCTGAAACTGTTCGGCGAACTCGACAATTCGCCTTACTGACGTAAGCAGAGTTGAAACAAACAGGAGATAAGCCACAAAGTCCGCAGGACTGATATGACCATGCATCATAAAGAGCGTCCCTGCAACCACAACAACTATATACATAAAGCCTTCAAAAAAACGTGTGGTTGCTTGATAAAGGCCCATATACCTATAATTTTTAGCTTTTATATCAAAGAATTTTCGGTTGCCCTTATCGAATTTTTCGTTCTCAATTTCTTCGTTTGCAAAGGATTTTACCACTCTTATGCCAAGCAAGCTGTCTTCTACCTGAGAGTTAAGCTCGCCAATCTGAGTACGCTGATGTCGAAATCCCTTTTTGATTTTGCGGTTAAAAAGAGTAAGGGCAATAATCATAGGCGGAATAACAAGGAAAACCAACAGAGTAAGCGGTACGTTGAAGGTACAAAGAATTACAAAGGCGGCAATGATTTTGATGCCTGCAATAAAGAATTCTTCCGGGCAATGATGAGCAAACTCGGTAACGTCGAAAAGGTCATTGGTTATTCTTGACATCAATGTTCCTATCTTGGCGTTATCATAGTAACCCATATGAAGCTTTTGCAAGTGCGAAAACAAATCTTTTCGCATATCTGTCTCGATTTTTGTTCCCATAACATGACCTACATTTGCCATGTAATAGTACGCAAGTCCGTCTATAAGACGCATTGCAAGGTAAGCCGCACCTATGGTAATTACAAAACCAACCGTTAAGCTTAAAGGGTCCGAGGATATTCTGCCTGTGATTTCACGCACTAAAAGAGGCAGCATAATCTCGCAAATGGTGGTAAGTGCGGCACAAAGAAGGTCCTTGACCATTGTTACCCTGTATTTTTTGTAGTAGGGCAAAAAACGCCTTAAGGATGATTTTTTTGCTTTGCTTTTGTTTTTCATTTTACCTCACCGAACTAATTAAATCTAATGTATATGTTACTACAAAACCCTTAAACTTTCAACCTAAAATTAACCACCTCAGCAACCTCCTAACGAAGACCTCCACTCCGCCGTTAATAAAACGTTATTTATAAACAAATCTGTCTAAAGGCGGAATCGCCCTCCGTGGCAAACGGAAAAAGCGGCGGAAAAATCCGCCGCTTTTTTCTTGCGTGTTAACTTTTTAGTAATGCATTCCTGCTATATGCTTCTGAATTGCAGTTGCATCTCGTACATTTATTTTACCGTCGGCATTAAAGTCAGCAAGCTCTAAAGCTTTGCCCTCAATAATCACGATTTTTGCCGCGTGCTTCTGAATAGCTGTGGCATCTCTTACGTTAAGCCTGCCGTCAAGGGTAGCATCACCAAGGATATACTCATTTTCCTTGCCAAAATTAATAATACTGTCGCTGACACCAACATTATTTTCGCCAACTGCCGCTGACCACTGAAGACTGTTGCCGCCGAAGTTTATGGCATTAAGCCCTCTGCATTCGCTGAATGCGTTGTAACCAACGTACTGAACAGTCTGAGGGATATTAATACTACTTAACCCCGAGCATCCGTAAAAACAGTAGTTTCCAACGCTGATTAAGCTATCAGGAACTATGATTTCGGTTATACCCTTACAATCATAAAAAGCATAGTCACCAATAATTTTAGTGCCTGCGTTAATATAAAACTCACCTTCTGCATTTTCGTTAACTTTTATAAGACAACCATCTATATAAAGTGCGTTGTCTGTCCAATTATCGGTGTTTTTAAAGTAGGCGGTATCGTAAAAAGCCGTACCTGCAAGCTGAGTAAGTGTTAAAGGAAGAGAAATTTCTTTTAAATTATAGCAATCGCTAAAAGCATGGTCAGCAACTATCTCTGTGCCCTCGGGTACTTTAAGCTTTGCAATGCTCTGACACCCGTTAAATGCATAATAGCTTATTTCTCTTACACTTGACGGTAAGGAAAGCTCTAAAAGGCTTTGACAGCCTCTGAAAGCTTCCTCGTGGATAAAATCTACGCCTTCAGGAATATTTATCTTTGCCAGATACTTACATTCGCAAAACGCACCGGGGAAAATCTCTTTGATTGTATCGGGCAGAATAACTTCTGCAAGGGTATTTATACCCTCAAAGGCATAGCTGTCGATTTTCGACACAGGCTTGCCGTCAATCTCAGCAGGAATAGTAAGCTTATAAAGATTGCCCTCGTAGCCTGTAATTACAATTTTGCCGTTTTCCTCGATGTACATAAGTCCGTCAATAGCAGTTTCCTTGGGATTAATAAGCCAGACATCTGCCTTGTCGGGTATATAGGCAGGCACCTTCTCGGTTATTGCCTCCCATTCCTTGCCCGTTGAAATACAGTATATGTCCTTGATTTTCGTGGCACCTTTAAACGCCATCTGCCCTATGGATTTTACCGACTGAGGGATAAACACCTTTTCAATACCGGTGTTTCCGAAAAACGCAAATGCTCCGATTTTTTCTGTACCATCGGGAACATAAAGGCTTTTTAGCTCGGCACCGTCAATACAAAGCTTTGCGTAAACAGATTTTGCGGGGTTTGCGTATTCGTTCTTAAAGTCGATTTCACACCACGCACCGATATCGGCAATATCTACAGTTTCAATTGCATAGCAATCAAGAAAAGCATCCGCACCGATTTTTTCGATTGTCTTTGGAATGCTTATATACACAAATCCGCCGTTTTTAAAGGCATCTTTGGCTATTTCGGTAACTGTTAAGTTGCCTATTTTTTCGGGGATAACCACTTCTTTTGGGTTACCGTTACAGCCTGTAATTACGGCATCATTGCCGTTTTTGGTATATGTAAGGCCCGAATCGGTGGTATTGTCGGCGGCAAGCACTGTATTAACGGGCAGTGCACAAACTAAAAGCAAAAGTGCAGCTACAAGTGACAGAGTTTTTAACGGGTTAGGTTTCATAAATAAGCCTCCTTTGGGTTTCTAACCTAATAGTAACACATACGTCTAACAGTGTCAACTGCGATTTGTCTGATATGCCTGCAAAAAACGGCGGCGGAAAAATCCGTCGCCGTCAATGTTAAAGTTATTAAATTACTTTACGTGCCAGAGCTCAGTTGCATACTGAAGGATTGTTCTGTCAGAGCTGAACTTGCCAGCGTTGGCAACGTTCTTTAAGCACTTTGTACCAAATGCGATTCTGTCGGAATACTCCTTGTTGCAACGAATCTTTGTCTCGATATAATCGGGAAGGTCTCTGAGAATGAAGTAATGGTCGGGAGCATGCCAGCTCTTGCCGTCAAGTAAGCCCTCCCAAAGCTCTCTAAAGCTGCCTTCGCCCTGAGCACCATCGTCAGAGAACATACCGTTAACGAGGCAATCGATAACACGTCTTACCTCAGCATTTGTATCGTAAATACCTCTGGGCCAGTAGCCGCCTGCCTTGAGGGAGTCAATCTCCTCAACGCGTGCACCGAAGATATACTCGTTCTCTTCGCCTGCCTGCTGAGCAATCTCAACGTTAGCACCGTCGTAAGTACCGAGAGTTACTGCACCGTTGAGCATAAACTTCATGTTACCTGTACCGGATGCCTCTGTACCTGCTGTAGAAATCTGCTCGGAAACATCAGCAGCAACAACAATCTTCTCTGCGTAAGAAACGTTGTAGTTGGAAACGAATACAACCTGGAGCTTGTCCTTTGTATCGGGATCGTTGTTAACGAGGTTTGCAATCTCGTTAATGAACTTGATAATAGCCTTAGCACGTCTGTAACCGGGAGCAGCCTTAGCACCGAAAATGAATGCTGTGGGGTTCCAGTCTGTTAATGTGCCATCCTTGATGCGGAAGTAGATAGCGAGAATAGAGAAAGCGTTTAAGAGCTGACGCTTGTACTCGTGAAGACGCTTAACCTGAATGTCAAAGATGAAATCAGGGTTAAGGTCAAAGTTGTCCATCTTCTTAACGTACTGAGCAAGCTGCTTCTTCTTCTTAGCCTTGATCTTGTTAAATTCCTTAACTGCCTTAGCATCAATCATATCGTTAAGAGCAGAGAGCTTAGAAAGGTCCTTCTGCCAGCCGTCGCCAACCTTCTCGGTTAAGAAAGCGGAAAGCTCGGGGTTACAAAGGCCAAGCCATCTTCTCTGAGTGATACCGTTTGTCTTATTCTGGAATCTCTCGGGGTAAATCTTGTACCAATCGTTAAGAACGTCGTTCTTGAGGATTTCTGTGTGAATCCAAGCAACACCGTTTACGTAGCTTGTAGCATAAACACCGAGACGAGCCATGTGAACCTGCTCACCCTCGATAATACGCATACGGTTAATCATATCCTCGGGCATACCCTTAGCATAGAAATCAGCAACCTCGCGGTCGTTAATCTTGCAGATGATATCAAAAATCTCGGGGATAACCTCACGCATAAGAGAGATACTCCACTTTTCAAGAGCCTCTGCCATAACTGTGTGGTTTGTATATGCAAATGTCTTCTGTGCAATCTCGAAAGCCTCGTCAAAGCCTACGCCCTCAAGAGCGAGAAGTCTGATAAGCTCGGGGATACAGCAGATGGGGTGTGTGTCGTTAAGCTGGATAGCATTCTCAGCAGCAAAGAAGCTAAAGTCATTGCCGTGCTTTGCCTTGTACTTCTTAAGGATATCCTGTAAAGAAGCAGAGCAGAAGAAATACTGCTGCTTAAGTCTTAAAACCTTACCCTCGCGGGAGTTATCGTTAGGATAGAGAACCTTAGAGATGTTCTCGGCGTCGTTCTTAGCCTTGATAGCGGCGTCGTATCTGCCATCGTTAAACTGTAAGAAGTCAAACTCCTCGGTAGCCTCTGCCTGCCAAAGACGGAGAGTGTTGATGTTCTTTGTGCCGTAGCCGATAATAGCCATATCGTAAGGAACAGCTACAACTGTCTGGTCAGCAAACTTAACCTCAACAGCCTCGTCAATTCTTCTGATGCACCAGGGGTCACCAAACTTCTGCCAATCGTCAGCTACCTCTACCTGTCTGCCGTTTTCAATCTTCTGCTTGAAAAGACCATACTTGTAGCGGATGCCGTAACCGTCAAGAGGAACATCGTGAGTTGCAGCAGAATCAAGGAAACATGCTGCAAGACGGCCAAGACCGCCGTTACCTAAAGCTGCGTCGTCGATATCCTCAAATGCGTTGATGTCAATACCCTTGGACTTAAGCATAGACTTAACCTCGTCAAGCACGCCTAAGCAGTAAAGGTTGTTGTAAATCATTCTACCCATCAAAAACTCAGCAGAGAAGTAGTATGCTCTGCGGTTCTTTGCGTGGGTCTTCTTGCTTTTTTCCCAACGGTCAGCAATTTCACTCATTACAGCCTTACCTAATACAAGGTGAAGCTGCTCAGCATTAAGCTCCTTGGGTTTTACGCAATAAGCACTTTTGGAAATAGTCTCTAAATTCTCAATAATCTTACTCATTGGATTAGTCCTCCATTCTACCTGTTCTGGTAGCTAAGTCTTTTAATTTTGCGGCAAGCTCTTTAGTAAGAGCTGATGAGTCAATTCTCCACTCCCAGTTGCCGCCTAAAGTTGAGGGAGTATTTATTCTTGCTTCGGAACCAAGTCCGAGGATATCCTGAATCTGAATGATGGCATAGTTTGCTTTACTTTCATAAGCTGTACGGATGATACCCCAGTTAAAGCCCTCCTCGGGAGTAATCTGGCAGTAGCTCCATGCGTGAGCCTTGTCAGAGTCGGAAGCTGTGTTGTCGTGCCAGCCCATAAGAGTATCGTTGTCGTGAGTACCGGAGTATACTACGCAGTTCTCGTCGTACTTGTGGGGAAGATAGTCGTTCTCCTCACCGCTGTCGAATGCAAACTCAAGAACCTTCATGCCGGGGTAACCGCTGTCCTTAAGAAGCTGAATAACTCCGGGGGTAAGTGTACCGAGGTCTTCTGCAACGATTTCGATATCGCCGATGGCCTCTTTCATTTTATTGAAGAACTCAATTCCGGGGCCTTCAAGCCAGCTGCCGCCGATAGCGTTCTCAGCGGGGAAAGGAATTGCCCAGTAGCTGTCGAAAGCACGGAAATGGTCGATTCTTGTAATGTCAAAAAGTGCATCTGCTGCCTTGATGCGGTCAAACCACCAAGCGTAGTTTGTGCTCTTTAAGTACTCCCAGTTGTAGAGGGGATTACCCCAGAGCTGACCTGTAGCAGAGAAGTAATCGGGAGGACAGCCTGCAACGCAAACGGGCTGACGGTCCTCGGTAAGCCAGAACACCTCGGGGTTTGCCCAAGTGTCGGCACTGTCCATAGCAACGTAGATAGGCATATCGCCTAAAATTCTGATGCCCTTAGAGTTAACGTAAGCACGGAACTTCTCCCACTGCTCGTAGAATTTATACTGAATCCAGCTCCAGAAGCCGATTTCATCCTTAAACTTTCTTGTGTAACGCTCAACAGCCTTGGGCTCGCGAACACGAATGTCTTCGTCTTCCCACTCTGTCCAAGCCTTCATGCCGTTAGCTTTCTTAACAGCCATATAAAGAGCATAGTTCTTAAGCCACTTGCAGTTCTTTCTCTTGAAAGATGTAAATGCCTTCTGGTCTTCTTGCTCCTTAAAGCGGTCATAAGCGATTCTTAAAACTTCAAAACGGCTGTTGTAGATTTTCTCATAATCTACGTAGCCGGGGTTAGAGCCCCACTCGTACTTTTTAAGCTCAGCCTTTTTAAGTAAGCCCTCAGCAACTAAAGTATCGAGGTCAATCATATAAGGGTTGCCAGCATAGGTTGAGAAAGACTGATAGGGTGAGTCGCCGTAGCTTGTAGGGCCAACGGGAAGAATCTGCCAGATTTTCTGACCTGATTTTTTAAGAAAATCAGCAAATTTGTAGGCTTCCTTGCCTATTGTACCGATACCGTAGGGTGAAGGAAGCGATGTGATTGGCATAAGAATGCCTGCCTGTCTTGGCATAAAAAATCATCTCCTGTAAAATTTTTACAAAAAATCCTCTTTTGTTTATATATATCCGTTTATAAAATACAACTAAGTAGTTAGATTATATCATAATTCTTTAGAAATATCAATAGTTTTCGCCCTTTACCGCATTAAATCCACAATAAATGGCAAGAAGTGCGGCTGATTGGCGAATTTTATCTCGGGTGGCGTTTTTTGCTGCAACATTTACCGCAAGATTTGCCAATATTGCATAATTTTTATCCATAGTCGAAACGCCAATATAAACCGTACCAACAGGCTTTTTGTCGGTACCGCCTGTGGGACCGGCTATACCTGTGGTGGAAATTCCGATATCCGCCCCCGCAAGCTCTCGCACGCCCTTTGCCATTTGCGACGCTACCTCGGCACTTACAGCACCCTTGCTTTTTAAATCATCAGCAGAAACACCTAAGACCCTTTCCTTTATGTTATTGGCATAACTGCACACACCGCAGTCAAACACATCACTTGCTCCCGACACGTCGGTTATCATTTTGCTTATAAGTCCCCCTGTACAGCTTTCAGCTGTGGCGATTTTAAGCCCTTTTTCTTTAAGAGCTTCTACCAACATCACGGGCAAATCCTCAATGCGTATATCATTACTTTCAAGTTCATTTAAAAATTCGTTTAAAGTCACCTAATCACCCCATTATAATCTTAAAATATATATTATCATTTTAACTTATTTATTGCAATATTCCCCGATATTTGTTATATTTTTAATAGAATGTTTAAAGGAGCTTTTTATGGCTTGGTTTTTTACCGACATCAATGTCACCGATAAATATATAATAACAGGCGAGGACGCTCAGCATATACGCAAATCATTAAGAATGCGTGAGGGCGAGGAGCTTACTCTTGTTTGCCCCGACGGCAACGAACACCTTTGCTGTATAGAGAGCTTAGGCGAAGGCGTTGAGGTTAAAGTTATTTCTTCCAAAAAATGCGAGCAGGAGCCAACGGTAAAGGTCACCCTTTATCAGGGACTTACAAAAGGAGATAAAATGGACCTTATCGTCCAGAAAGCCGTAGAGCTTGGGGTAACCGAAGTTGTACCTGTGCTTACCAACCGCTGTATATCCCGCCCTGACGAAAAATCCATGAACAAAAAGACCCTCCGTCTTCAGAAAATTGCCTTAGGTGCGGCACAACAGTCCCGCCGCGGAATAGTACCCGAGATAAAGCCTATGCTTACGTTAAAGGAGGCCGCAGAAAAAGCAAAATCAGATGATGTTTCCATTGTATTTTACGAAGGCGGCGGCGAAGCTTTGGGCACCATTTTAAAAGACACACCGAAAAACATCAGTATCTTTATAGGCAGTGAAGGCGGCTTTGAAGAAAGCGAGATTGATTATTTAGTCAATGCAGGTACTGTAAACGCCACCCTGGGCAAGCGTATTCTGCGTGCCGAAACCGCACCCTTGGCGGCACTTTCGGCAATAATGTTTTATACAGGAAACATGGAGTGATAAATATGTTAGGAATAATCTGTGCAATGGCTGTTGAGGTTGAGGGTATCCTCAATCTTATGAAAAATAAAGAGGAATATGAAATTGCAGGAGCCACCTTTACCAAAGGCTCAATCCACGGCAAGGATGTAGTTGTTACCGAGTGTGGTATAGGCAAGGTAAACGCCGCCGTTACCACTCAGGTGATGATTGACAAATTTTCCCCCGCCGCCCTTATCAACAGCGGTGTGGCAGGTGCACTCTCCGACAAGTTGAGAGTTGGCGACGTGGTAATCAGCGTTGACGCGGTAGAGCACGACTACGACACCACCGCTTTCGGCGACCCCAAGGGACTTATCTGCTTTAAGGACGAACAAAGGGTTGACCTGCCTGCAGACATTAATCTTTGCAAGGCTCTCTTAAAAGCCTGCGAAGCTCTTAAAGATACCACGGTGCTTCAGGGAAGAATTGCCACAGGCGACCAATTTATAAGTGACACCGAAAAACGTATTTCTTTGGGCAAAGAATTTAATGCCCTTGCCTGCGAAATGGAGGGCGGAGCAGTGGGACACGCCTGCTACCGCAATAATGTTCCCTTTGCCATTTTGCGTTGTATCTCAGACGACCTGACAAACTCCACCTCAATGGACTACGAAGCCTTCAAGGCCTTTGCCGCCAATAAGACAACTACAGTTTTGTCAAAGTTTATTGAGGAGATGTAACAAAAACTATTATGCTACGGCGACTCAGCACACAAAAGAAAAACTCCCATTGGTTTTCCAACGGGAGTAATTTTTTGCTTATTTTCTGATGTGAAGTGCTTTTTCTGCGTTTTTTCTTGCTCTGCGTGCACTGCTTGTTACGCATAACACAACGATTATGGGGGCAACTACCAGTGCGAGAACCAAAAACACTACAAACACAGCAATCATTATACCTGCAATACTTGACATAGGTAAATCTCCTTAAAACAAGTCGCTATGCAATTAATCGCCGAAGGAACCTGTTACGTCCTCTTCTACTTCCTTCTTAGCGTTCTCATCAATGCCGAGCTTGTCGTTTACCTTCTTCTTAATTCTGTGGTAGTAAACAGCAACTGCAGCACCGATTGTAACGGCTACGCCTGCAATAGCAGAAAATGCGATTGTAATAACAGAGGGGTCGAGGTAAGCTGTATTGATAATAATCATTTCTAAAACTCCTTTATAAAAATGCCTTTCGGCTTAAATTTATTATAAGCAATCTGTATATAAAAGTCAAATTTCTTATTTTTTCTTTGATTTCTGACGCTCAGCAATCTGCTTGTAGATGTACTTTGCACCTGCAAGACCGCTTTCGCCAATGTTGAAGATGTTGTTCTGAAGAGCTTCTTCAATTTTATCTCTGTACTTGTCGGGGTTACCCAAAAGCTCAGAAACGGTTTCTTCAACCTTATTAAGCTCGTTCATTTCAAGGGATACACCAACCTGATCCTTCCAAGCGATTTCAGCAGGAACAGTCGAATACTTCTCGTAGTTGGGGTTAAGCACCTTGGGGGTAGTGTTAATAAACATCGAAGGCTTCTTGGTTGCATAAGAAAACTCGTAAGCAATACCCGACCAGTCGGTTACAAGCAGGTCAGACTCCCAGATTGTTCTGTTTGAAGAGAAGTCCATCTCAATAATAAAGTCGTCACCGTCTTTACCCTGCCACTTCTCAAGGATTGCATCCATCTTAGGCTTGAAACGCTTGATAAACTCGGGGTGAGGTCTTAAGATAACTTTATTACCCTTGCCTAAGAACTGAGGAAGGATTTCATCTAAACAAGACTCGAGGATGTTGTCCTCCTGCCATGAGGGAGCAATAAGAATCTGCTTCTGTACACCCTCAGGCTTCTTGTCCATTTCTTCATACTTCTTAATAAGGTTGTCAATAACACCAAAGCCCACAGGAACAAGAGTTCTTTCGGGCAGGTTATAAAGTTTTTCGTTTTCTCTAAGCTCGGTTACCTGGTGAGGACCAACGCAGAAAATTGTGTTAAATGCGTCGTAAGCACCCTCTTTAACGCACATAGTTGTACTTGTGGGACCGTGGAATGTATAAATATACTCAATGTCCTTTCTTACGTAAGAACGCTTGATGTGATACTTGTCAAGGTCGGGGGTGGTCATAAGAACAATATCAGCATCCATTTTCATCATAAATGTGATGATTTTCTTAGGTCCGATATAATAAGGCTTGATTTTAGGCTCGTTCTTTGCAATCTCAAAAATCTGGTCGTTGGGGTCATTGGTTACGTAATGAATGGTAACACTTGTATTTTTTAAGAGAGCATTTAAAATATTCTCAAAATATTTGTAGAAGCCGCTTTTCTCGGAATAAACAACAAGGTGCTTATTAGCAATAGAGAAGAAACGCTTGTAATCTGCCTTTTCACGCTTTGCGTAGGGGTCTTTTGCAAAAAGTCCCTTTTTCTCGCCCATAGAGTTAAGTGCGGCAAGCTCCTTACGGCTTGCTTCAAGCTCAGCGTAGTCAACGTATTTTTTAGGCGGAATAATAGCATTCATCAGCACTACCTGTAAAACAGCAAAGATGTTACTTGCTACCCAGTAAAGTGCTACACCTGCAGGCACGAAGAAGCCAAGGTAAAGGGAAAGTGCTACTGAAAACGCCATTGTGCCCCACTTGTTTGCCTTGCCCTGTTCGGACTGAAGAACGTTGATTTTGTTCTGCATATGACATAAAAACCAAGAAGAAAGGCCTGCAATAATAGGAGCAATAATTACAATCCAGTTTACACCGATTTCCTGAGAGGGATTCCATGAAAGGTCAAATCCAAAGAAGTCGAGGTCAAATTCCTTTGCATTCTCAATTGCCTTTTTGCCCTCAGCACTCTCGTTATAAACCGAAGCAAAAGCCTCGGGGTTTTCTTTAATCGCCTGAATTGCACCGATTTCAACGTAATTTGACTCGGAGTCTACGCCAAACTCTTCAATTGCAATAGTCTCTATCTGAGCCTTTACGTTATCGGGAGTATGGAAAACATACTGGAAGGGGTGGTAAATTACAGCCACAACACCTAAAAGCAGAATAATCTGAATTGCAAGAGGCACTAAAGATGCCATAGGGCGGTACTTCTGCTCTTTAAAAAGCTTTGACTGCTCCTCGGCAATTCTTTCGCTGTCGCCGAAAAACTTTGCCTTGACTCTGTTAATGGCAGGCTGAATCTTTACCATTTTTATAGAGTTTTTGTGCACCCAAACACCGATAGGCAGAATAATTATCTTTGTAAACAAGGTAAACAGGATAATTGCCAAACCGTAGTCGGATAAAAGCCAGTGACAAAACTGCATTACGTATCCTAAAGGTATACCGAGAATATCGGTAACGTAATTGAAAATATTCATTGCTTGTCCTTCCTTCTTAAATTATTAAGACATAAAATATCAATTTACATTTTACACCTTTAGTCAACTTAAAGTCAATTGTAATTATTATGTAAAATGGTATAATTTACCTTGTATTTATTGGTGTATATGTTTCTTTTGTAACCTTTGTGTAGTTGAATACGAGGTTTTTATGTGATATAAAAGGATAAAAGGTGATATTTATGAAAATTAACAAAAAGATATTTATTCCGCTTTTGTCTGCGTTTGTGGCGGTTATTGTAGTTTTTCTTGTTTTAGGACTTACAGAAAGCAACGAAGTCCCTGCTGTTTCCGATTATACGGAGCCTTCTGAAGCCTTGACTGTAATTGCCACCACCGCACCCGAAAAAGAAAAACGCCTTAAGCTTTCCTTTATAGGCGACTGCGTTATTGGCGGAGACCCTATAGATTACGGCTACGAATCTCTTATATGGTATTCGGAAAACTACCCCTTAAGCTACTTTTTCGAAAAGGTAAAAAGCGAACTTGAAAACGACGACTTCACACTTTCCAATATGGAATGTGTGCTTTCGGATAATTTAGAGCTTAAGCCTGTGGACAAAGATTACAAACCTGCCTTTTGGTTCAGGGCGAAAGCAAAAAATGCCGAAATTTTAACCGAAGGAAGCGTTGAAGTTGCAGGAGTTGTAAATAATCACACCTTTGATTTCGGCGACGAAGGCTATAGCGATACCATAAAATCCTTAGAAAACGCCGGACTTTTAGTAGGCGAAGACTGTGTGCCTCTTTATTTTGAGAAAAACGGCATTAAGGTAGGCGTAGTGTACACAAATCTTTGGGGATATTATCAGGTAAATTACATTGAAGATGCTTTAGAAAAAATGCAGGATAAATGCGACTACAAAATCGTTTTCTTCCATGGCGGCGAAGAAGGTCAGCATGAGCCTGACAATTTTAAAATCGACGCATGCAGGGATTTGGCAAACTCGGGGCTTTGCGACCTTATTGTAGGTGCTCATCCTCATGTACTTCAACCTTTGGAGGTTGTAAACGGTGTGCCTATTATGTATTCCTTGGGTAACTTCTGCTTTGCAGGTAACAACTACCCCGAAAACAAAACCGTTATTTTTAAAGCCGAGCTTACCAAAAATGACGACGGCAGTATTACTGCAGAAACAAGCATTATCCCCTGCTATGTTTATACAGGGGCATACAATAACTTTCAGCCTGCAATAATCACCGATGAAGCAGACAAGCAGGAAATTCTCAACATGCTTTCTGCCCCAGTTGACTATATTAAAGAAACCGAACCTGCTACCACCACCGCACCGCAAACCGAAGCACAGACCGAGGAGTACGTTTTGGAAGAAACCTACGTTTACATCCCCGATCAAGCAGAAAGCTACGCCGAAGAATATATACCCGAAGAAACCACCGAATATATTGAAGAAATCGAAACTGCTATTTCTTACTATTGATTTATATTAAGCTATATTTTATAATAAACTTAAGAGGTGATACTAATGGCAATAAGGCTTAACGAAAACAAAGAAATCGTTGAAAAAATCAAGGCAGGTTTAAAGGCAAAGGGCGGCTATTGCCCGTGCAGACTTCAAAAAACCGAAGAAAACAAGTGTATCTGCAAAGAATTCAAGGAGCAAATAGCAGACCCTGACTTTGAGGGATATTGTCATTGTATGCTCTACTATAAATCCAAAGACTAAGGAAGGAGTTTTATATATGGCACTTGTTCATATTACTAAAGAGAATTTTAATAAAGAGGTTATGGAAAGTGAGAAGGTTGTACTTCTTGACTTCTGGGCTACCTGGTGCGGACCCTGCCAGATGATTGCACCTATACTTAATGAGGTTGCAGAGGAATGTCCTGACATCACCGTCGGCAAAATTGACGTTGATGAGGAACAGGAATTAGCAATGAGCTTCGGCATCACAAGCATTCCCACACTTATCGTTATCAAAAACGGCAAAGCCGTAGATAAGGCAATCGGTATGCGTGCAAAAAACCAGATTATCGAAATGATAGATAACGCATAACCATTTAAAAAGAACAAATGCCCTTGCGAAATTAATCGCAAGGGCATAATTTTTTACAGAAATTATTTTGTTTTTGCTTCGATAACGTCGGCGGCATTCTCGAAATAATCGCCAACAAAAAGCTCCATAGAACCTGTATCGGTGCAAAGTGCAAGGCTTGAGTCGATGGGAAGTTTTGAAATAACCTCGGTGCCGTACTTTGCGGCAATCTCGTCGATATTACTTTCGCCGTAAATCTTGTGCTCTTTACCGCAATCGGGACATTTAAAGTAGCTCATGTTCTCAACAATACCAAGAATAGGAACCTGCATAAGGTCCGCCATTTTTGCAGCCTTTTCAACAATCATTGAAACAAGCTCCTGAGGAGAGGTTACAACCACAATGCCGTCAAGGGGCAAGCTCTGGAAAACAGTAAGGGGAACGTCGCCTGTTCCGGGAGGCATATCTATAAACATATAGTCTTCGTTTCGCCATACAACCTCTGTCCAGAACTGCTTAACAGTACCTGCGATAATGGGACCACGCCATACAACGGGGTCAGTGTCGTTCTCTAAAAGCAGGTTAATGGAAACCACGTCGATACCTGTCTTTGTAGTAACAGGCAAAATACCGAACTCAGAACCAACGCACTTGTCTTTAAGTCCAAATGCCTTTGGGATAGAGGGGCCTGTAATGTCGGCATCTAAAATAGCAGTCTTATAGCCTCTTCGATTCATTGTCACTGCCAAAGCAGAGGTAACAAGGCTTTTGCCTACGCCGCCTTTACCTGATACAACGCCGATAACCTTTTTAACACTGCTCTGATTATTAAGAGCTTCTTTTTTGATTTCGTTTTCTTTTGCGGAATTACAGTTGGAGCCGCAAGTCTCACAATTATGTGTACAACCCATTTTATTTTCCTCTTTTACATATAGTGCAGGGCGGTGCATCAGACCGCCCGTTTTTACTTATTATTCCTCTGTATCCTCGGCTATTTCCTCGGAAGTTTCTTCCTCAATATCAAGCTCGGCACAGTTAGTCTCAACAAGCCTTACAAAGCTGCCTACCGGGGCAACGCCATCAAGAGTAATTGCGTACATCTGGCGGATTTCCTTTTCCTCATTAAGCTCGGGGTCAAGGTCGTCAACTACTAAAAGTGCACCCTCGTCATCTTTGTCGCATACTGCAAAGATAACAGGCTCACCCTCTTCCTCGAAAGCTTCAAGTGCTTTATCCAGAACCGCTAAAGCTTCTTCCTCGTCCTCGGTCTTTTCCTCGTAACCGCTTAAGAAGGTGTAAGGAATACCGTAACCTAAAGCGATACAGGAAAGGATAAGAATAGGACTGTAGGCAAGGGGTGTTGCACCGCCTAAGTTTGCAATAAAATTATGCAAAGGCATATTGGGCAGGAAAGAAGCAAGAATTACGTAAAAAGCGGGGATATCAAGAATTATAAGTGTCCAAAGGCTGAAACGCTTAACCTGCTTGCCGTCGCCGATTCTGGTTGCATAGAAAACAACAAGACCAAATACGAGGAATACAAGAACCTGTACGTAGGGCTCAAGCTGAGGTGCAGCAGAAGCTGTAATTGTCAAAAAGAAATATGTGCAGACAATGTAGCCTAAAATAAGGAAAGCGGACAATACTAAATTAATGGTTTCTCTTTTTGTTGGCTTTTTCATTTAAATCAACCTCCGAAAAATTTTACAGATAAATTTTAAACTGTCAATGTGACAGGCATATGAATGTTATCTGCTTTTTGCAACTAAACAAACCCAACCGTTTTCGGGTTTACGCTCGATAATATCAAAGCCGTTTTTTTCCAAAGCCGCAAGCACGTCACCTTCGCGGGTGTCAATAATTCCACTCATAACAAAGGTGGCATCCTCTGCCATATAGGTTTTGATATTATCCGTAAGATTGATTATAACATCTGCAACAATATTTGCAAGCACCAAATTGTATTTTCCCTTTGCGTGCTCGGTTAAATCGCCGCACTTGGCGGTAAATTTTGAGGTAACATTGTTAAGCTCTGCGTTTTCGTTAGCAATCCGCACGGCTGTGGCATCAATATCAGCACCGAAAGCCTCTTCGGCACCTAAAAGAGCAGACGCAATGCCCAAAATGCCGCTTCCGCAGCCTACATCCAGCACACGCATACCGGGCTTAGTATACTTCTCCACCGCCTCTAAGCAAAGACGTGTAGATTCATGGTTACCTGTACCGAAAGCAAGTCCCGGCTCAATTTTAATAACTGTACGCTCGGTATCCTTTACTTCATCCCTGAAAACAGGCTGGATAAGCAAATTTTCGCCGACTTCAATAGGCTGATAATACTGACGCCAGTTATTAAGCCAGTCGTCCTCTTCCTTTAAAACCAATTCGGTTTCGTGGCTGATACCTGCGGTGTCAAGCCTTTCGTCAATAAAAGCCTTAACCTCTACAGGATTTGACTCGGGCTTTATGTAAATGTGGATAAGTACGATTTCTCTATCCTTATTTAAAAGCTCGTCGTCAATCATTCCCCATGGAATAACTTCATATACGTCATCTTCGAGAGAAGAGTAATCCTCTACGTATATACCGCCCTCTGCCGCAAAACCTAAAATATCAGATGCGACGTCGCTATCTTTATGATTTACCTTAACGGTAAGCTCTGTCCATTGCATATTCTCTACCTCTTAGTCAAAAAGCTTTTTGATAACATCAAAGAAGCCTTTGCGTTTTGCGTAGTTTTTGTCTGTAGTGGCACTTTCAAACTGCTTAAGAATATCCTTCTGCTTAGAATTAAGATTTTTAGGCACTTCGACTGTTACCTTAACGTACTGGTCACCTCTGCCTCTGCCATTTATATGAGGAATACCCTTGCCCTTAAGCTTAAACACATCTCCCGGCTGAGTACCCTCATGAACGTTGTAGGAAACCTTGCCGTCAATGGTAGGCACTACAACCTCGGCACCCATAGCCGCCTGAGCAAAGGTAATGGGAAGCTCGCACCATACGTCGTCTCCTCGTCTGTCAAAAATCTGGTGAGGTCTTACGTTTACATATACGTGAACATCACCTGCAGGGCCGCCGTTAGTGCCTGAGGAGCCCTGACCAGAAACATTGAGCATCTGCTCGTCGTTTATACCCGCAGGAATGTTGATTTCGATTTTACGGTTTTTCTTGACTCTGCCGTTACCTGAGCAAGCCTTACAAGGATTTTCTATAACCTTACCTGTACCCTTACAGGCATCGCACACACGGGAAGTCTGTACCACACCAAAAGGTGTACGCTGGTTAACCATAACCTGTCCGCGGCCGCCGCAGACAGAACAAGTTTTGGGACTTGTGCCCTTCTGAGCACCGCTTCCGCCACACTCAGTACAGGTTACAACTGCATTATAGGAAATCTCCTTTTTACAGCCCTTTGCGGCTTCATCAAAACTTATGGTAACCGAGGTTTCAACGTCAGCACCGCGTCGGGGTGCATTAGGGTTTGAGTTACGTCTGCCGCCAAATCCGCCAAAACCGCCGAATACGCTTGAGAAAATATCGCCGAAGTCCATATCTACACCGAAAGGACTGCCGCCGCCTGCACCTGCACCGAAGTTGGGGTCTACGCCTGCATGGCCGAACTGGTCATAACGGGCACGTTTATCCTTATCTGAAAGAACCTCGTAGGCTTCGTTAACCTCTTTAAACTTCGCCTCGGCTTCTTTATTGTCGGGGTTTAAGTCTGGGTGGTATTTTTTAGCCGCTTGTCGGTAGGCTTTCTTTAATTCATCATCACTTGCACCCTTGGCAACACCAAGGACCTCGTAGTAATCTCTTTTATTTGCCAAAACATTTCCCTCTTTTCAAAATAGGGTTTTCCTCATCTGTTTCTAAACAGGGGAAAGGCTGCCCCGAAAAATCAGGGCAGCTTAGTGAAATAGTCGTTTATATTAAATTAGTTAACGTCTGTGAAATCTGCATCGTAAACGTTGCCGTCAGCACCGCCTGCGTTACCCATATCGGGGTTAACATTGCCCATATCGGGAGCCGCACCCTGTGCCTGTGCAGACTGATAAAGCTTTGTGCCAATGTCGCTGAGAGTCTTCTGAAGGTCTTCCTTTGCGGCATTGATAATGTCCTTGTCGTCCTTTGTAAGGGCATCCTTTACAGCAGCTACCTTGGTGTTAATTGCGTTCTTGTCGTCGTCAGAAAGCTTATCGCCGTTTTCGTTAACAAGCTTTTCTGCCTGATAAGAAAGGTTTTCTGCCTCGTTCTTGGCGTCAACTGTTTCTCTTCTCTTCTTATCCTCGGCGGCGAACTGCTCGGCTTCCTTAACAGCCTTGTCGATGTCGTCCTTGGACATATTTGTAGAGGAAGAAATTGTAATCTTCTGCTCTGCACCTGTGCCGAGGTCCTTTGCACTTACGTTAACAATACCGTTAGCGTCGATATCGAAGGTAACCTCAATCTGAGGAATACCGCGGGGAGCAGGCGCAATACCTGTTAAAGCAAAGAGACCAAGCTGTTTGTTGTCTCTTGCGAACTCACGCTCGCCCTGTAAAACGTTAATCTCAACCTGTGTCTGATTATCGGCAGCAGTAGAGAAAATCTGGCTCTTCTTTGTGGGGATGGTTGTGTTTCTGTCAATAATCTTTGTCATAACGCCGCCCATTGTCTCAACACCGAGAGAAAGAGGAGTAACGTCAAGAAGAAGCAAACCGTCAACTTCGCCGCCTAAAACGCCTGCCTGAATAGCGGCACCGATAGCAACGCACTCGTCAGGGTTAATGCCCTTGAAGGGTTCCTTGCCGATAAGAGCCTTTACAGATTCCTGAACAGCAGGGATTCTTGAAGAACCGCCAACCATAAGAACCTTGTCAATCTGAGAAATCTCAAGACCTGAGTCCTTAAGAGCCTGACGTACGGGGATAATTGTCTTTTCAACAAGGTCTGCTGTAAGCTCGTTAAACTTAGCTCTTGTTAAAGTCATATCAAGGTGCTTGGGACCTGTAGCATCTGCTGTAATATAAGGAAGGTTAATCTGTGTGGAAGTAACGCCTGAAAGCTCAATCTTAGCCTTTTCTGCGGCTTCCTTAAGTCTCTGCATAGCCATAGAGTCACCGCTTAAATCAACGCCTGACTCTGTCTTGTAAGAAGTAACAATCCAGTTGATAATTCTCTGGTCGAAGTCATCACCGCCGAGACGGTTGTTACCTGCTGTAGCAAGAACCTCCTGAACACCGTCGCCCATTTCGATAATGGAAACGTCGAATGTACCGCCGCCAAGGTCGTAAACAAGAACCTTCTGATCGTTTTCTTTGTCAATACCATAAGAAAGAGCAGCAGCAGTAGGCTCGTTGATAATTCTCTTAACGTCTAAGCCTGCAATTTTACCTGCGTCCTTTGTAGCCTGACGCTGTGCGTCTGTAAAGTATGCGGGAACTGTAATAACTGCAGAGGTTACTGTTTCGCCGAGGTAAGCCTCAGCATCAGCCTTAAGCTTCTGGAGAATCATTGCTGAAATCTCCTGAGGAGTGTAAGCTTTGCCATTAATGTTTACCTTGTAGTCGGTACCCATTTCTCTTTTGATAGAAGCAACTGTGCCCTTGGGGTTTGTAATAGCCTGACGCTTTGCTACCTGACCAACGAGTCTTTCGCCGTTAGCCGCAAAAGCTACTACAGAGGGAGTTGTTCTTGCGCCTTCTGCGTTAGCAATAACTACAGGCTCGCCGCCTTCGATAACTGCTACGCAGGAGTTAGTTGTACCTAAATCAATACCAATTGTCTTTGCCATAATAAATTTCCTCCAAATTAATTCAAATGTTTATATTAAGATGTTACTATCAGTTACAGTTTGCAACTACTACCATTGCAGGACGTATAACCTTGTCGCCGATTTTAAAGCCCTTCTGGAAAACTGCCGCTACGGCATTTTTCTCGAGGTCTGGGTTTTCGGTCATGGAAACCGCATTGTGGATTTCGGGGTTAAATTCGTCGCCAATCTCGCCGAAAGCCTTAACGTTAAGCTTATCAAGACAAGCGAAGAACTGATTTGAAATAAGCTCTATGCCCTTTGTGTCCGCCTCGGTATTCTGTGCGTTCATAGCAGCTACCAAACTGTCGGCTAAAGGTAAAAGCTCCTCGACAGCTTTTGCAGTAGCATCGGCATAGATGTTAAGCTTTTCCTGTTGTGTACGCTTGCGGTAGTTGTCATACTCGGCACGAAGGCGTAAGTACATATCCTTCTGATTTTCAAGCTCTTTAGTAAGCTTTTCCTCGGGGGACTCTTCTTTCACTTCAGCCTCAACTGCTTCGGCAGTCTCTACCTCTTCTAAGGTCTCCTGAGGATTTTCCTTTTTGGTTTTTTCCTTGCTCATATTTTCTCCTTCCTAATCAAATGATTTTAAGGTATTTTACATTTATACATCAACAAGCTCGTCAATTAAGCTTGAGACAATCTCTGCTGTGTATTTTACTAAGGAAATAAGCCGAGGGTAATCTGCTCTTAAGGGAGCAAACAAAGCTATCGAACCTGCAGGCGTGCCGCCTATGGTGTAGCGAAGGGTAATTGCCGAAACACCCGAAAGCTCGGGGTAACCGCTTTCTGCACCCATATATATGCGATTTTCCTTAGACTTGCCTAACAGCTTTGCCACGTTTTTGGTGTCATAAAGAAAGCTTATGGCACCTCGGGCACTTACAGGGTCAAGCTCAGGCATGAAAAGAAGCTTAGCCGTACCGCTTATGCAAAGCTCGGTAACCTGTGCCTTTTCGGCAATCTCCATTATAACAATAAGCACCTCGGGCAAAAACAAAGCCAATTCTTTAAAAGACGCCGCCAGAGTTTGCATAAAACCTCGGGTAATCTGCGAAAGCGGAGCACCGCCCAGAGCCTTATTTAATGTAAGGTCAAACATAGCGGTAATTTCCTCGGTTACAACAAAGCTTGTGCGGAAAAGCGAGCTTTTAACGTCACCTGCGGTCGTTACCACAATTGCCATAGCAGTATGCCTGCCAATACCTACAATGCGGATTCGGTGAATTCTGGCATCCTCAGAAGGAGGTGTGGTGGTAACCGCCGCCATACCGCTTATTTCAGAAAGCACAGAGGACGCTTCTCGTAAAATTTTTTCGGGGGTGTCCCCTGCTTTTACAAGCCTTGCATCTATATAGTCCCTCAGCCTTGGCTCAATCGGCACAAAGGGCATCAGGTTATCTATATAATATCTGCAACCCTTAACCGTAGGAATTCGTCCTGCTGAGGTATGAGGCTGTGTAAGATAGCCGCCGGCGGTTAAATCTGCCATATCATTGCGTATTGTCGCTGACGAGCAGTTAAGCCCCTGAAGATTCATTAAAGCTTTTGAACCCACAGGCTCGCCTGTTACAAGAAAGCTTTCAACAATCGCCCTTAGTATTTTCTTTTTTCTGTCAGCAAGCACTGTGTGTCACCTGCCTTTTTAATAATTAGCACTCTCACCTGTCGAGTGCTAACTCTGTATATAATTTACACCCTAAACCAGAATTTGTCAAGAGCAATTTGCGTATCTAATGTAAAAATTATGTGAACATCTCATGGCTCTTGTGGCATAATGTATTACATCTACCAATATATAGTGGTAATAAGAGGCAAAACAAGGAAAATAAAAAAATTTCGCTTTAAATTCAACAAAATGCTTGCATTTTTTAAAAAATAATGTTATTATAACCAATGCATAATCGCGTAACCAGTGCATATTCG
>JAUNEH010000001.1:24304-47850 GCA_030525665.1 Ruminococcus sp. | reverse complement strand
CACGATTGTGAAAATAGGGCTTTTATGGAGGCTCTGATTATAAATCTCACGATGTTTCGTGTTAACGCTTTTTAAGGAGGTGGGACAATGCCCAATATCAAATCAGCAAAGAAGCGCGTTAAGGTTATCGCAACCAAAACTGCTCAGAACAAGGCTCTTAAGTCTGCTCTCAGAACAGCAGTTAAGAAAGCATACAACGCTATCGACACCAATGCCGACAACAAAGCTGAGGCAGTTCGTCTTGCTGTTAAGAAAATCGACCAGTCTGTTTCTAAGGGTATTCTTCATAAGAACACAGCAGCCAGAAGCAAGTCTAATCTCGTAAAGCGTCTCAACGCCTCTGCTTGATTATATTTTCTTAATACCGACCTTAAAAGCAGAGCCTTCTCTGCTTTTTTTGTTTTTCTCTGCTAAATTTCAGTTGACAACCGACCCGTCAACTGTTATTATTTATAAGGAAAGAGAAGTTTTCAGAATTCTCACAAATCGGAGGTATGCAAAATGAAAAAGAACAGTTCTTTAGGTTGGATAATCGCTTTGGTTTCTGCAATTGTTGCAGTTAGTGCCGCACTTACCACCCTTTACCTTTTCAAAAAGAAGAAGGACAAGGACAACGCAGAATTAGAGGAGTATCTCGATAACGCAATTATGTAATGACCTTGCGTTTGCTTCTTATAACTATTGATTAAACAACGCATAAAGGCATAGCATTGCTATGCCTTTTTTGTTTTGCAAAGAAAATTTCAATATCCCCTCAAAAAACACTTGCTTATTGTCGGAAAAAGGCATATAATTATGGTGTATGAGTACACCTCAAATTTAATTACCGAAAGGAGTAGCAACACACAATGAATTATTCTCATGAAGTACAGAAAATGTGCGTAGTTGCAAAGGGACCCCACCATGGTCCTGCACCTATTCCCGAAGAGGGCAAATGGGTAAAATCTTATCAGATTAGCGATATTTCCGGTCTTTCTCATGGTATCGGCTGGTGTGCACCTCAGCAGGGCACATGTAAGCTGACACTTAACGTTAAGGACGGTATTGTTGAAGAGGCTCTCGTTGAGACTCTCGGATGCTCCGGTATGACTCACTCCGCAGCTATGGCTGCTGAGATTCTTCCCGGCAAAACACTTTTAGAGTGCCTTAACACAGACTTAGTTTGTGACGCTATCAACACAGCTATGAGAAACATCTTTGAGCAGCTTGCTTACGGCAGAACTCAGACAGCTTTCTCCGAGGACGGTCTTCCCATCGGCGCAGGTCTTGAGGACCTCGGCAAGGGCTTACGTTCTCAGGTTGGTACAATGTTCTCTACAAAAGACAAGGGCGTTCGTTACATGGAAATGGCAGAAGGCTATGTTCTTAAGACAGCTTTAGACGAGAACAACGAGGTTATCGGCTACCAGTTCGTTAAACTCGGCAAGATGATGGAGGATATCCGTCACGGCATGAGCCCTGATGAGGCTTATAAGAACAACATCGGTCAGTACGGTCGTTTTGACGGCGCCGCTAAGTACATTGACCCCCGTGAAGAATAAGCAAGGAGGATTTTAGAAATGGCAGTAACATTTGAAAGTATGGACAGAAGAATGCCTAAAATCAACAAATGCCTTGCTGAGTACGGTATTGCAGATTTAGAGGCAGCACGTCAGTTATGTCTTGATAACGGCTTTGACCCCGACGCAATCGTTAAGGGTGTTCAGCCTATCGCATTTGAGAACGCATCCTGGGCATATACTCTTGGTTGCGCAGTTGCTCTTAAGAAGGGCACAAAAACAGCAGCAGAGGCTGCTGAGGCTATCGGTATCGGCCTCGAGGCTTTCTGTATCCCCGGTTCTGTAGCAGAGCAGAGAAACGTTGGTCTTGGCCACGGTAATCTCGGTGCTATGCTCCTTCGTGACGAGACAAAGTGCTTCGCATTCCTCGCTGGTCACGAGTCCTTCGCAGCTGCTGAAGGTGCTATCGGTATCGCAAGAAATGCTAACAAAGCTCGTAAAGAGCCCCTCAGAGTTATCCTTAACGGTCTTGGTAAGGATGCCGCATACATTATCTCCAGAATCAACGGCTTTACATATGTAAAGACAGAGTTCGACTACTTTACAGGCGAGCTCAAGATCGTTGAGGAGAGAGCTTTCTCCGATGGTGAGAGAGCAGCAGTTCGTTGCTACGGTGCAGACGACGTTCGCGAGGGTGTTGCAATCATGCAGTTTGAAAACGTTGGCGTTTCCATCACCGGTAACTCCACCAACCCCACACGTTTCCAGCATCCCGTTGCAGGTACTTACAAAAAGTGGGCTATTGAGAACGGCGTTAAGTACTTCTCAGTTGCATCCGGCGGCGGCACAGGCCGTACACTTCACCCCGATAATATGGCTGCAGGCCCTGCTTCCTATGGTCTTACAGACACAATGGGCCGTATGCACGGTGACGCTCAGTTTGCAGGTTCTTCTTCTGTTCCTGCTCACGTTGAGATGATGGGCCTTATCGGTATGGGTAACAACCCCATGGTTGGTGCAACAGTTGCTTGCGCAGTTGCAGTTTACAACGCAATGAATAAATAATTTTACCGTAAGGTATGAAAAAGGCTTCCGAGAAATCGGAAGCCTTTTGTGTTTATGTACTGTGTTGTTGGATAGGAATAGTCCGAGAAATAATTATAATCCCTACAACCGCGAGAACGCAATAAATAATTATTGTTCAGATAGGTAAAATCAGCTCTTTCTTTTTGTCTGTTGCACCCTTGCATAGAGAGGATTTTTGTGATAAAATAAATTATTAAAGATTTATTTGTTTTGAAAGGGGAGCTTAAAGTGGCTCTTATCACCAAAAAGCTCAGGGGCACCGAGGACGTACTGCCCGCAGAGAGCTATCGTTGGCAATTTTTAGAGGAGATTATGCGTGAGCAGGCTCGGGTTTACGGCTTTGCTGAAATCCGCACTCCTGTTTTTGAAAATACACAACTCTTCCAGCGTGGCGTAGGCGAAACTACCGACGTTGTACAAAAGGAAATGTACACATTTGATACCAAGGGCGGTGAGTCAGTAACCCTTCGTCCCGAAGGTACTGCAGGTGCGGCAAGAGCTTTGCTTGAACACGGCGTATATAACGACGGCTTACCTGTTAAGGCAAGCTACTTTGTATCCTGCTACCGCTACGAAAAGCCTCAGGCAGGCAGGCTCAGAGAATTTCACCAGTTCGGTTTAGAAGTTTACGGCACATCAAAGCCTGTGGCAGATGCTGAGCTTATCTGTGCCGCCGCCTCGATTTTCGAGCGACTTGGCATTGACGATTTAAGCCTTGAGATTAACTCTATCGGCTGTCCTGAGTGCCGTGCAAAATACCACGCGGCACTTAAAGAATATTTTGCATCTCATGAGGCTGAGCTTTGTGACACCTGTAAAGGCAGACTTGAAAGAAACCCCATGAGAATTCTTGACTGCAAAAGTAAAATCTGCTCAGGTATCGCCAAAGATGCACCCGTAATTTTAGATTACCTCTGCGAAGAGTGCGAAGAGCACTTTAAGGGTGTCAAGGCTTGCCTTGACAGTGCTGGTATGAAATACACCGTTAACCCCAGAATAGTTCGCGGTCTCGATTACTATACTAAGACTGTATTTGAATTTGTAAGCGGCAGTATCGGCTCTCAGTCTACCGTTTGCGGCGGCGGCCGATATGACGGCCTTATTGAGGAGCTTGGCGGTCAGCCCTTGCCCTCTTTGGGCTTTGCTTTGGGTATGGAAAGACTCCTGCTACTTTTGGACAGCAAGGGTATTGAAATTCCAAAACCCGAACCTTGTGCACTATACGTTGCGGCTCTGGGTGAAAATGCCGAGGCTAAGGCTTTCTCTCTTGTTAAGGACTTAAGAGATGCATCCTTACACGCTCAGTATGACATTGTAGGCAGAGGCTTGAAGGCACAAATGAAATACGCAAACAAAATCGGTGCTCAGTATTCACTTGTTATAGGCGACAATGAAATAGAAGAAAATAAGGCAAACCTTAAGAATATGACCACAGGCGAGCAGGTGGAAGTTACACTTGGCGAAGATTTTGTATCGCAGTTTACCGCAATTTATCTTGACGGCAAAACAGGCTCACCCGTTTAAGGAGGAATAGTTATGGCAGAATTTATGACAGGACTTAAAAGAACAAACTACTGCGGCGAATTACGCAGCTCTGATATTGGCAAGGTTGTTACACTTTGCGGTTGGGTTCAGCGTCAGCGTGACTTGGGCTCACTTATTTTCATTGATTTAAGAGACCGCACAGGTATTACTCAGCTTGCTTTTGACGACAATACAGATAAGGCGATTTTCGACAAGGCTTTCGGCTGCCGCAGCGAATATGTGCTTTGTGCAGTTGGCGAGGTAAGAGAGCGTAGCTCTAAAAATCCCGATATTCCCACAGGTGACATTGAGGTTGCAGTTACCGACCTTAGAATTTTAAGTGCAGCACATACTCCTCCCTTTGAGATTGTTGACAACCTCAACACCAACGAGGAATTAAGACTTAAGTACCGTTATCTTGATTTAAGACGCAAGCCTTTGCAGGATAACATTATGATGAGGTCAGTACTGGCAAAGTCTGCAAGAGATTACTTCTTTGAAAACGGCTTTATCGAGATTGAAACTCCTATGATGATTAAGTCTACTCCCGAAGGTGCTCGTGACTACCTCGTACCCTCCAGAATTCATCAGGGCAAGTTCTACGCTCTGCCCCAGTCCCCTCAGATTTACAAGCAGCTTTTAATGCTTTCAGGCTTTGACCGCTACATCCAGCTTGCACGTTGCTTCAGAGATGAAGACTTACGTGCTGACCGTCAGCCTGAGTTTACTCAGATTGATATGGAGCTTTCTTTTGTTGACGTTGAGGACATCCTTGAGCTTAACGAGGGACTTATGAAGCGAGTTTTCAAGGATGTTTTAAATAAAGACCTCGAGACGCCCTTTGAGCGTATGACATATAAAGAGGCTATGGAGCGTTTCGGCTCTGACAAACCCGACATCCGCTTTGGTATGGAGATTCAAGATGTTTCCGATTTGGTTAAGGACTCCGACTTCGGCGTATTTGCATCTGCTATTGAGGCAGGCGGTTCCGTACGTGCTATTGTTGCTAAGAACTCCGCATCTACACTTACAAGAAAAGAAATCGATAAATTAACCGAGTTTGTACGCGGTATTGGTGCCAAGGGGCTTGCCTTTGTTCGCTGGCTCGACGATACACCTGCTTGCTCCTTCGCTAAGTTTATGAAGGAAGGCGAGCTTGAGGCAATTCTTAGCAGAGTCGGTGCAGAAAAAGGCGACGTTGTGCTCTTTGTTGCTGACAAGACCAGCACAGTGCTTTCTACCTTGGGTGCACTCAGACTTACAGTTGCTAAAAAGCTGGACATTATCCCAGATGTTTTTAAGTTCCTGTGGATTGTTGACTTCCCCTTCTTCGAAAAGGACGAAGAAAGCGGAGAATGGGTTGCTATGCACCATCCCTTTACTATGCCTAAGGAAGAGTGCCTTGAATTCCTTGACACCGACCCCGGCAAGGTAATCGCTAAGGCTTATGACCTTACACTTAACGGCACAGAGCTTTCATCAGGCTCTATCCGTATTACAGATTACGAGCTTCAGCAGAGAATGTTCAGAGCATTGAAGCTTACTGACGAGGAGATTGAAGCAAAGTTCGGCTTCCTTGTAGAAGCTTACAAGTACGGTGCTCCACCCCACGGCGGTATGGGCATCGGTTTAGACAGACTTGCAATGATTCTTTCGGGAGCTGAGTCACTTCGCGACGTTACAGCCTTCCCCAAGGTTCAGAATGCAAGTGAGCTTATGAGCCAGTGCCCCTCTCCTGTAGATGCAGAGAGCTTAGAGGCTTTAGGCATTGCAGTTGTAGCAAAATCTGATGAAATTTGATATGTAAATTACGCCATTCTGAAAAATCAGAATGGCGTTTTTCTATAGTAACACGCAATGCGTGCAACAATATTTATTACTTCTTCGATTACTTAAAAGGTCCGCCACCCTGTTATAGGTGGCGGACCTTAGTTTCAGTCGTTATCTGGTTGATTTAAACTGTCACAGATTTAAAGCTTACTCAGCCTTAACACCTGCATACATAAAGTACTTGTAGCCGAGGGGGCTTGCAAAGAAGCCTTCGATGCTATCAGAGCACATATACTGGTCTGTGTAGTAGTAGATGGGGCAAATTGCACCTGTGGACATAATCATATCCTCAGCCTGGTGCATAAGCTCGAATCTCTCTTCGGGGTCGCTGCTTGCCTTGATGTCAGCAATAAGCTTGTCATAAGACTCTGCCCATGTAAGACCGTCCTGACCATTGTAAGAGTATGCTGCATAAGATGCGTGTGCATCCTTACCTAACTGGCAGTCGTTGTTACCGGACTCGGAAAGCCACATGTCAAGGAAGGAAATGGGGTCGTTGTAGTCAGAAAGCCAACCGTTACGTGCAAAAGAGAAGTCACCGGACTTACGTGTATCAACGAAGGTGTTCCACTCCTGTGCTTCAACCTGCATTGTGATGCCGTACTTAGCATAAACACCCTGCATATAAGTTGCAATAGCCTCGTGGGTTGTATCTGTGTTTGTAATGTAAGTCATTGTGGGGAAACCTGTAACCTTTCCGTCTGCAACGGTAAACTTACCGCTGGACTTAGCAACATCCTCTAAAAGCTTAAGTGCCTCGTCACAGTTTGCAGCATAATCAGCCTCAGCAACGCTGAAGTAACCCTTACCATCGCGGTTTACACCGTTTGTAGCAACGAACTCTGTAACACCGTCAGCATCTGTCATATCGATAGGAACGAAAGAGTTAGCGGGCTGCTGACCTGCCTTACCGATTTCAGTACAGATGTAGTTTCTCTCAAGTAAGAGGCCTAAAGCCTTACGGATAGAAATCTGCTCTTCCTGTGTAAAGTCAGCAAGTGCAGGGTCGTTTACGTTGAAGGATACATAGTAAGTACCTAACTGACCCATTACCTGATACTCTGTGGGATAATCAGCTTCGATTGTCTTAATCTGCTCGTTGGGAACGTTATCAATGAAGAGATAAGAGCCGTTCTTGTAGTTAGCAAGCAGTGAGCTGTCGTCTTCGTTAAAGGGCCATGTAATCTTGTCTGTAACAACGGCATCAACACTGTGATAATACTCGTTCTTTTCCATAACCAACTGGCCCTGGTTAAATTCTGTTACCTTGTAGGGGCCGTTACCGATGTAAGACTCAGCCTTTGTTGCCCATTCGTCGTTACCGTCAACAACGTCCTTCTTAACGGGCATATATGTGGGGAATGCACAAAGCTCGAAGAAGTAAGGAACGTCATTGTTAAGAACAACTGTAATGGACTTGCCGTCCTCGGAAGCTGTTACATTAAGCTTAGCATCTGCTTCGCCGGCTTCAAGCTCAGCAAAACCTTCGATTACGTCGAACATATAGTAGTAGTCAGAACCTGTTGTGGGGTCAGCTGCTCTGTTCCAAGCCCAAACGAAGTCCTCTGCTGTAAGAGCAGAGCCGTCGGACCACTTAAGGTCGTCCTTGAGCTCGAATGTGTAAGAAACCTTACCGTCGTCTGTCTTAACAGCCTCGGGAAGCTCCTTAGCACAATCAGCAACGAGCTTTAAGGAACCGTCCTCAGCCTGCTGGTAACCAACAAGACCTGAGAAAGCATGGATAACATAGGATGCACCGTCAACAGTTGTATTAAGTGCAGGGTCGATAGTATCAGGATAAGGACCAACACAAATGGTCATTTCGGATGCAGAAGTTGCGCCGTTGTCACAAGCTGTAAGGCCAAGACAAAGAATCATAACAACTGCAAGGATAAGTGCAAGAGACTTTTTCATAGAGTTTTCCTCCTGTCAAATTTTGTGTGTCATTCTGCAACCAGACAGAACAGACTGAATATAAATCGACTGATTTATTTACAAATAAAAATTTCGAATAACAAAGAACTATAACCGCGGCAAAACCGACACTTTTTAACTCTTAATTATTCATTTTTCACTAATTTGTGTTTTCACAAAATCACAAATTATGGCAAGCAACAAAATGCTCGGGTGAAACCTCGCGAAGCTCGGGAGTTTCCTCTGCACATTTTGCGGTCGCTCTGGGACAGCGTGTGCGGAAAGGACAACCCGAGGGCATATTTAAGGGAGAAGGAACGTCGCCCTCAAGAACGATTCGCTTGTGATTCTTAGCATAATCAGGGTCAGGAATAGGAACCGCAGAAAGCAAGGAAATCGAGTAGGGGTGTGTGGGATTATTATAAATCTCGTTAGCAGGGCCCATCTCAACAATGTGGCCTAAATACATAACTGCAATTCTGTCGGAAATATGCTTAACAACCAACAGGTCGTGAGCAATGAAAAGATAAGTAAGACCTAAGGTCTCCTGTAACTCTTCAAACATATTGATAATCTGTGCCTGAATTGAAACGTCAAGTGCCGAAACAGGCTCGTCGCAGATAATACAGTCGGGGTTAACTGCAAGAGCACGGGCAATGCCGATTCGCTGACGCTGACCGCCTGAAAATTCGTGGGCATAACGTGTTGCGTGCTCGGGATTTAAACCAACTATTTTTAAAAGCTCCTGAATTCTTGCCTCACGCTCTGCTTTAGTCTTACAAAGCTTGTGAATGTCAAGGGGCTCACCTATAATATCTGCAACGGTCATACGAGGGTCAAGAGAAGAATAGGGGTCCTGAAAAACCATCTGAACCTTTTTTCTCATTTCGTTAACGTCTTTTTTTGTTTTTATAACCTTGCCGTCATAAATAACCTCACCGCTTGTCGGCTGGTAAAGGTGAAGAATGCTTCGGCCTACTGTGGTTTTACCACAGCCTGACTCACCGACAAGGCCTAAGGTCTCGCCCTTTTTAATGGCAAACGAAACTCCGTCAACAGCCTTAAGCTTTTTACTTCCGAAGAGGCCGTTAGGGATATTGAAGTGCTGCTTCAAGTCTTTGACTTCAAGCAAATACTTATCATTGCTCATTTTGCTGCCTCCTCGTTATAGAGAGCCTCTATTTCCTCAGCGGTAAATTTGCCCTCTTCTATATTTTTCTTAACGTGATTCCAGCATCTGGCGTAGTGTGTGCCGCCCTCGCAAATAAGCTTGGGATTAACCTCAAGACAAACCTTCATTGCGGCGTCGCAACGAGAAGCAAAGGGGCATCCGGGAGGAAGATTTAAAAGGTCAACAGCATTACCGCCAATGGGCTGAAGCTTTGTTTTTTCGTCGCTTACTGTGGGGATAGAACGCATAAGACCCAAAGTATACTCGTGCTTGGGATTGTAGAAAATCTCCTCGGCAGTACCTCTTTCGCAAATCTGACCTGCGTACATAACGATAACCTCGTCGCACATCTCGGCAACAACACCAAGGTCATGCGTAATAAGGATAATCGCCATACCAAGCTTTTTCTGCAAATCCTTCATAAGGTCCAGAATCTGTGCCTGAATTGTAACGTCAAGAGCCGTTGTAGGCTCGTCAGCAATAAGAATGTCGGGCTCGCAGGCAAGTGCCATAGCAATCATAACACGCTGACGCATACCGCCTGAAAACTCGTGAGGATACTGCTTGATACGTTTATTGGGCTCGTTAACGCCAACAAGCTTAAGCATCTCAATAGCACGTTCCTTAGCCTCTTTGCGGTTACGGTTTGTGTGAAGCATAATAGCTTCCATAAGCTGGTCGCCGATAGTGAAAACAGGATTAAGGCTTGTCATAGGATCCTGAAAGATTATAGAAATCTTGTTACCTCTGATTTTTGCCATGCCGCTTTCTTTAATGCCTACAAGCTCCTCGCCCTCAAGCTCGATACTACCGCCGACAATTTTGCCGGAGTTAGCAAGAATCTGCAAGACTGAGTAGGCAGAAACCGACTTACCTGAGCCGCTTTCACCAACAATACCCAAAACCTTGCCCTTCTCTACCTCGTAAGAAACGCCGTTAACGGCCTTTACCTCGCCCGAGGGAGTAAAGAAGGAGGTTCTGAGGTCTTTTACTGATAATAAACTCATTTTAAGGTAACCTCCTTACTTTTTCTGTTTGGGGTCGAAGGCGTCTCTGAGGCCGTCGCCCAAAAGGTTAAGGGAAAGAACAATAACGCAAATTGTAATTGCGGGAACCAAGAGTCTGTACACATCACTGTAGATGTAGGAAAGATTCTCAGAAGCAAGAGAGCCGAGAGAAGGCATAGGAATTGAAACACCAAGACCTAAGAACGAAAGGAAGCTCTCTGTAAAAATTGCATTGGGAATCTGCAAAGCTGTAGAAATAACCATAACGCTTATGCAGTTTGGCAGAAGATGCTTACGGATAATTCTTGCAGGAGACGCACCAAGTGCCTTTGCGGTCAAAACGAACTCCTGCTGTTTGATTGAAAGAATCTGGCCGCGGATAAGACGTGCCATAGATACCCAGTAAAGAAGTGCGAATACAAGGAAAATTGAAATCATACCTGTACCGATTTTTTCGAGGAAAGTGCCCTCAATAACCGGAGCCAGAGTCTGCTTGAACACAACGGAGAAAAGAATAACCATAAGCATATCGGGCAGAGAATAGATGATATCAACAAATCTCATCATTACAAGGTCAACCTTGCCGCCTGCATAGCCTGCGATTGAGCCGTAAAGCGTACCGATAATTAAAACGATAATCGAAGCAAAAAGACCAACGGAAAGAGAAATTCTTGTGCCGTAAACAACTCGGATAAAGTAATCTCTGCCTAAGGAGTCAGTACCCAAGATGTGAGGGAATATGTCCTCGCCTGCTTCAATACGCTCAAGCTCGGTAGTACCATACTGAAAAGGCTTTAAGTTGTTATAGCTTGAATCGGGTAAATCGCCCTGAAGGCTTAACTGCTGGTCATATGTGTAGGGATAAACCATAGGAACAATGATTACTGCAAGAATAATCAAAACAAGCAAAATTGCACAGGTAACGGCTACCTTGTTTTTTAAGAGGCGGCGCATACCGTCCTTGAAGAAGGTTACGCTTTCTCTCTCAATAACCTGCTGCTCTTTTTCAGAAGCAGATGCCTTTTCCCACATTGAAGTGTCAAGGTGCAATGTAAGGGGCTTTTTTGTAAGAAGGTTTTTTACATCTGTATTTTTCATTATTATAACCTCCTTAAGAAAGATCTACTCTGGGGTCGAAAAGCTTGTAAAGAATATCCGACAAGAGCATCATAACAGTAACAATAATTGCAAGGAAAATTGTAGTACCCATAATCATTGTATAATCGCGGTTGACAATAGAAGATACAAAGTATTTACCAAGACCGGGAACAGCAAAAATCTGCTCTACTACCAGTGAGCCTGTTAAAATAAAGGCTACCATGGGGCCTGCGTAAGTAATTACAGGTGTAACTGCATTTTTAAGAGCGTGCTTAAAAAGCACCTTTGAGGGTGCAACACCCTTTGCACGTGCGGTACGGATATAGTCCTGACCTAAAACGTCAAGCATGCTTGAACGTGTAAGTCGGATGATATACGCCATGGGATACAGCATAAGCGAAATAATGGGAAGCACCAAGCCTGCCGCGGTTTGTCCGTTGGCAGGGAATATATTCATTTCAATACAGAACAGCCACAACAGCAGCGTCGCCACAATAAACGACGGCATGGCAACAAAGGCGGTAGAAACAACCATTATAATACGGTCAATAAGCTTATTATGGAAAACCGCCGCCAATGAACCGAAAATAAGACCAAGTACAATGGCACCTGCCGCCGCAATAAGTCCCAGCTTGGCAGAAGAAGCAAAGCCTTCCATAATAACGTCCATAACGTATCTGCCGTCCATCTTCATCGAAGGACCAAAGTCAAGGCGGACCGCACCCTTAAGGTAATTAAGATACTGCTCAAACAAAGGCTTGTCCAGACCAAATTTAGCGTTTAATGCCGCCAAGGTCTCTTCGGTGACGGATTTTTCGCTGGTGAAGGGACCGCCGGGGATGAAGTTCATTATAAAGAAAGTGATAGTAATTACCAAGAATATGGTAACTACAGCAAGCACAAGTCTTTTCAATATATAGAAAAGAAATTTTTTGTCCATAGTTTTCCCGTTCCTTACAAAAAAGTTTTATTTTTTATAATATCACAAAGTCACAAACAATTCAATATGTTAAACAATGAAATTATAGATTTTGCTAAGTTAATTATTAGCAAATTCTCTTCTTGAAACCATAATGGCACAACCGAGAGAAGGCACCACAAGCTTGCCGCCCTCTACACGAGTACCCATAACAGGTTTGCCGTAGCCTGAGGTAAAGCAAGCGGGAATGTCAATAATAATATCAGAAAAACCCGAGTTAAAAGCACAGAAAAGTCCCTCATCAGCAGTTGTTCTTAAATAAGAAAGCAGTCTGCCCTGAGAATAAACGTTAACAAAATTGCTGTCCCAGAGGGTTTCACAGCTTCTTCTAAGTGCACCAAGTTCCTTGTGCCACTCTATAAGCTCTTGGTTCTCTCTGCCCCAAGGATAGCACGCACGGTTAAAGGGATCGCGATAACCCTCCATACCTGCCTCATCGCCGTAATAAACACAGGGGAAGCCGGGAAGAGTGTACTGAATTGCAGCCGCCATCTTCATAAGCTTTATGCCCCTTTGCCTCTGCTCGGGAGTAAGCTTCTGGTTAGCCTGCCACCAGCGGTCTCTGCCGTTTAAAGGCTCGCCTGCCATTACAGTTAAGGCACGCTCGGTATCGTGGGTCGAAAGCAGATTCATAAGCACCCTGAGCACAGGCTTGGGGTAGTTTTCTACAACGCTCATAATCTGGTCCATTACGTATTTTGCGTCCACGCCTCTTACAAAATCAAGAATGGCGTTTCTGAACACATAGTTCATAACAGAGTCAAGCTGCTCACCTAAAAGGAAGCGGCGGCGGGCTCCGTAGCTTTCCTTGTTAGAGGCATCCTCCCACACCTCACCGATAACAATACCTTCGGGGTCCTGCGCCTTGACAGCCTTGCGTAAATTTTCAAGGAATTCGTCGGGTAACTCGTCGGCAACGTCAAGTCTCCAGCCCGAATTACCATGGCGCATATAATTTCTTACAACGCCTTTTTCGCCGTTGATATACTCATTATAAGCAGGGTCATTTTCGTTAACCTCTGGTAACGTATAAAAGCCCCACCAAGAGTTGTAGTTATCGGGCCACTGGTGGAAGTTATACCAGCTGTAATAAGGAGATTTTTGGTCTCTGTAGGCACCGCCCTCGCCGTATCTGCCCGAACGGTTGAAATAAATGCTGTCTGCACCTGTGTGGCTGAAAACGCCGTCGTTAATAACTCTTATATCTAACTTCTTGGCCTCAGCACAAAGCTCCTCGAAGTCCTCGATAGTACCCAGCATGGGGTCAACAGCGTCGTAGTTACCTGTGTCGTAGCGGTGGTTAGAGTAAGCCTCGCAAATAGGATTAAGATAAATACAGCTTACGCCTAATTCCTTTAAATAAGGTAATTTCTGAGTAATACCCTTAAGGTCACCCTTAAAGAAGTCTGTATTTGTAATTTCGCCGTATTCATTGGGCATCCAATCAGGGCACTGATACCAGTCGTTCTGAATTTTTAAATCTGTACGCTTTATAGCCTTTTCCTCGCCGCTGAAATTAAAGCGGTCGGGAAAAATCTGATACATTACGCCGCCTACAGGCCAGTCGGGAGTTTTAAAGCCTTTTTTGTAAGCAGTAATCTGCCAGCTTCTGCCGGGAGAACGCTCAATCGAGCTTTTTCGGTCAACATCAGCAGGCACCAGAAAACGAGTACCTTCTGCGGTCTGAAGCTTGAAGCTGTACCAATAAAGACCCATTTCTTCGGGCGTAAAGTCGCATTCCCATATACCTGTGTCATTGTCAAATGAGCCTGTCCAGAAAAGCTTTACAAAGACCCAGTCGTAGCTGTAATCATACTTTACAGCTAACTCTGCCTGACTGCAGCGAAGGTCGCGGGGCAAAAGAATTCTGAAATGAATTTTTGTGCCCTCTTCAACTGCGCCGAAAGGCGATTTGTAAAAAGGGTTGCGTGAATCGAATTGAGGAAACATTAAACCACTCCAAAGTGAAATTATATATAAACATAGAGAATAATATTATATAAAAAAATCCTGCCTCTGTCAACAAAGCCAACGGATTTGTCGCTTTATTCCTAAAAAATAAAAAAGGACGGTTAATTTCCGTCCTTACTAATTTCTGTGCCGAAGGCACATATCGCAAATCCCGAAAGGGATTTATATCGCTTGCAAGGCAAAGCCTTGAAAATAAAAAGAGCCTCCCCTTTTGGGAAGACTTATCAAAAAACTTTTGCGGTAAATTGCCGAGATGTAAGCAGACCAAGGAAATGGTGCCGGTGACCGGACTTGAACCGGTACGGTATTGCTACCGAGGGATTTTAAGTCCCTTGTGTCTGCCATTCCACCACACCGGCAGAAAAAGTGGTGACCCGGACGAGAATCGAACTCGTGTTACCGCCGTGAAAGGGCGGTGTCTTAACCGCTTGACCACCGGGCCGAATGGTAGCGGAAATAGGACTTGAACCTACGACACTTCGGGTATGAACCGAATGCTCTAGCCAACTGAGCTATTCCGCCATGTATATAACTACCGCAAAAGTAGCATAAGTGATTATATTACATATATTCCGATTTGTCAACACTTTTTTGAAAAATATTTTATAAAATAAAAGCTATACAGCCTAAAGGATATGCAACCGCTTAAAGCGTAAAACAAAAGCTTTGCTTCCTTTAAATCAAATAAAATACAAAACGCCCTTGTAAAAACAAAGGCGTTATATATTATTCTGCTATATCAAGCTCAAACCAGAAGGTACTGCCCTCGCCCACTTTACTGAATACACCGAAGTGTGCACCATGTAAATCAAGGATTTCCTTCACAATAGAAAGACCTAAGCCTGTGCCCACTACCGCACGCTGGTGGTTTTTGTCGGCTCGGTAGTATCGGTCCCATATATTCTTAAGCTTTTCGGGCTCTATACCCTTGCCAAAATCGGTAACCTCAATACGCACAGTATTGTCGGAAATTATCTGGGTAATTCGGACCTCTTTTTTGTCTCCCGAGTAGTTAACGGCATTTGAAATAAGGTTATAAAGCACCTGCTCAATTCTCGCCTTATCAGCAAAAACCTGTGCATCACCCTGCTTATCGAAGGTAAAGCTGTACCCCTGATGCTGTACAACGGGTGCAAAACGGCTTAGAATATCGGCAGTGCAGGCGGTAAGCGAAAAGGTGCTTTTATCAATAGGCACAGCTCCGCTTTGAAGCTTTGAAATATCCAGAAGGTCGCTTACCAAATTACTTAGTCTTGTGCTTTCGTCTACAATAGCCTGCAGGTTTTCCTCGTTCATTTCTCCGGGGATATCACGCATAACCTCAGCGTAACCTTTTATCATGGTAAGGGGTGTACGCAAATCGTGAGAAACATTGGCGATAAGCTCTTTTCGAAGATTTGATGCAAGCCCTAATTCAGTAGCCGCATAGTTAAGGGTTGTGTTAAGCTCCTCAATTTCCCGATAGCCGTAGCTGTCAAAGGACGGCGAGTAATCCTCAAGTGCCAACCGCTTAGCTTTTTCGTTTGTATCTTTAAGAGGCTTAGAAAAACGCCACGAAACCATTAGCGACATCACCGCTGACAGCACCACAAGTAAAACCGTAATAATAATAAGTATAAACCGCATGGTGGTAACTGTGCTTTCAATAGGTGTTATCGCCGAGCGAAGCATAACCATAAGCTCTTTGTCGCCGTTTTTAATAAGCCTTATACAAGTAAGGTTGGTTACTCCCTGTCGCTCTGCCTTAGGCATCGGGGGCGTATTGCCCTCGTGTTCGCCGCCCGTCACAGCCTCCTGCGAAAAAAATCCTTCGCCGCCCAAGGCCTTTGTTTCGGTGTAATAGGAATAAAGCTGATGGGGATAATAATCAAGCCCTAAGTCGCCTTGCTCACGTGATGTATACAAAAGATAAAAGGTCGTACCCGAAGATGTGTCGTAAACATCTATACGCATATCGTTTTGCTCGTGAACCTTGTTGAGAATTGCAACAATATTTTCGTTATTAATCTGCTCGCAAATAAAATCGGCACTTTTTTCTATACCCTTTGTCCTTATAAGACGGTACATATCATCAAGAAACACCGTCTGCGTAAGCCACAAGGCACCTAATATAATAACAGAAAAGCCCAGAAAGTAGACAAGGAGCTTTTGCCTTAATCTCTTCGAGGGCTTTCTATGTTCATTCTGCTTCAAAACGATATCCCACTCCCCTCAAGGTAACAACGCACGTGCTGTATTCGCCCAGCGATTTTCTGAGAAGCTTTACGTGGGTATCAAGGGTACGGTCGTCACCGAAAAAGTCATATCCCCACACCTTGCTAATAAGGGTTTCGCGAGTTAGTGCAAGGCCGCGGTTTTTCACCATATAGAAAAACAGGTCGTATTCCTTGGGGGTCATGCTAACCCTTTCGCCGTTGACAGTTACAATTCTTGCTGAAAAATCTACCACAAGTCCCTTGTAAGTGAAGACATCGCCACCATCACGTTCGTTGGTACTTCTTTTAATAACCGCACCTACACGCATCATAAGCTCGCGGGGCGAAAAAGGCTTTACAACGTAGTCATCCACGCCAAGCTCGAATCCATGAATACGGTCGTACTCCTCGCCTCGTGCCGAAAGCATAATAATAGGAGTTTTCTTGTGCTTGCGGATTTCTTTGCAGGCAGAAAAGCCGTCAAGCTCAGGCATCATAACGTCCATTATAATGAGGTCAAAATCCTCGGAAAGAGCCATGTCGACTGCCTCTATACCGTCGGCGGATTCCTTTACCTCATAACCCTCGAAGCTGGCGTATTTTTTGATTATTTCTCTTATACCGAATTCGTCGTCTACAACTAAAATCTTGCTCATTTTATACCTCCCGAATTTTCGGATTCCCATACTATATAAATAATATCCTTTTGTGACAGGTTTTTGAAAAAAGATTAAATTTTAGGAAAAAGTTATATATGACTTTAAAAAATCTTTTGTTTTGTCCCATAATACGGCTTCGTCAAAGCTTTTGCACATATCCGAAAAGCTTATGTCTTCATCCTTTACAAGCTCTACACACAAGGCGGGCTTTTTAAAGCGGCAACGAAACCAATTTTCAAAGCCGCCCGAGTAGTCTTCGGCGTTCTTGGTAGGAGACACAAGCTCAAAGCCACAGCTTTTACTAAGCTTTTGGGCAAGCAAAAAGTCCCCCTTAACCTCGCCGTTACCCAAATCCCGCCAAAAAATACAGTTGCCTCTTGCGTGTAACGAAACTGCAAGGTCAAACTTTTCTTTTTTGCAAAGCCCGATAAGAGCTTTCGTCTCAGGCTCAGAGGCGGCAATCCTACCACCTTGGCGTCTTTTGGGAACTTTTGCAAAGTAATAAGGAAAATTTGCGTTAAGGTTAATATTGTTTGCGTTATTTTTGAAAAATCCTCTGTCGCAATCACCTTGCACGGGAAAATCCCTTAAAAGCGAAATTTCTACCGAGTCGGGATTTAACATCGGCACAACGTAAAGACAGCTTTCACTAAGCTCCTCACTGCTATTTAAAAGCTCATACAAGCTTCGCATAATAAAAGCTGTGCTTACAAATTCACGCCCATGAGTTGCACCGATTAAAAGAAGCTTTCGTTGTCCCCTACCGATTTTAATTAAGGGCAAAAGCCTGCCTTTGACGGAATTTCCTATAACCTTTACATTAATACTTTTCCCAAAAATGTCCTTGAAGCTTATTAAATCCTCCAAAAGCTCGGCGTAGCCGTAAGGTCTTAAATAACCCTCATAAATATTACTCAAATTTTTCCCTCCTGCAATAAACTATGCAGGAAGAAGGAAATTATTTCAGCTCTGATATAATCTTTTCTGCGGCAGATGCGGCAAGGTACACCAACTCCGCACAGGGGCGTTTTTTGTAATATTCGGGAGTTCTCGCTTCGGCTTCGGCACCGTCTCCTCGGCGGCTGACACCCAGCATATCGGCACAAACTATGGTGCCTGTCTCAGATTCGAAAATCTCCACGACCTTGCGGATTTCGCTATACACCCGAGTTTTTGCGTCGGGATTGTTCAAATCAAAGCTGCCCATAGCGAGAGACACCGCCAAAGTTGCACCTGTAACTGCACCGCAGGTTTCGCGGAGCCGTCCGATTCCGCCGCCAAGTCCTGCGGAAAGAGTCATGGCAACATTAATATCAAGACCATAGTCTTCGGCAAAGGCGCCGAAGGTTGCCTGTGCACAGTTGTAGCCTTTTTGAAAAAGCTCTTTTGCTCTGTCTGCTTTTGTCATTTTAATCACTCCTACATTTTATATTTCATTATAATATATAATTCGCCGTTATACATCCTCGGCACATAAAGACATTATGCTTTGCTCGCCTACGCTGTCTTAAAATAAGTTCACCCTCCCCAAAATCGCCTGAATGAAAATGCACTGCACTTTCATTCTTTTCGGCGATTTACGGCGTCGTGTTTCTTATTTTAAGGCTACGGCGGCTCAGCACACAAAGATATCATGCCTCGTCGCTTACTACTTGTCCTTCGAGTTTTCCTCGCACTCCTGAAATTTACCTATGTGCGACTGTAAAACAGTCTCACATTGTTCGGTAAATTACAGCTCGTGCTTGAAAATCGAAGGGCAGTAAGCCTCGGCACACAAAATGAAAAACAGACGCAACTATGGCGTCTGTCCTTAATATCGCTTTAAAAATTATTTAAGAATATTTCTCCAATCAAGGTCGCCACGCTCAAGACCATGGATAAGCACCTCGGCTGTTGCAATGTTGGTCGCAACAGGGATATTGTGCATATCGCACTGCCTGAGAAGGTTAATATCGTTAGGCTCTGAGGGCTTGGGGGTTAATGGGTCGCGGAAAAACAGCAACATATCAATTTCATTACAAGCAATACATGCCGCAATCTGCTGGCCGCCACCCTGAGCACCGCTAAGAAATGTTTTAATTTCCAGCCCTGTTGTCTCGGAAACCATTTTGCCTGTTGTACCTGTGGCACAAAGATTGTGTCTGCTTAAGATTCCACAGTATGCAATGCAAAACTGTACCATAAGCTCTTTTTTCTCATCATGTGCAATAAGTGCAATATTCATAATGTGTACCTCCGTTTTCCTCATTTTTGGGGAAATTGCAATTATGAAAATCGGATTTCTCCGAACAATTTTTATGTTATTTTATGCCGAGAACCTTTTTTGCAACGGGAACGTTTTCACCCTCCAGCCTTAAAGCAAGATTTTTAAAGGTTACGGCACTTTTAGGCTGTGCCTTGCCTGCTTCGCCACGCTGAGCGATAGATGCAATCTGCATATCCTCGGGCACAACGGCAATAAGCTGAGTCTGGCATGCATCAATTACGTTATCCAAATCCATGTAAACTCCTAAAGAACGAAAACGCTTTAACGAAAAACGGTTTATAACAAGGCGAGCATCGTTCTTGTTAAGCTTATTAAGCTTTAAGCGAATATTTACGGCACCGCGAACACTTGTAGGCTCGGGATTTACAACAATTAGTGCCATATCTGCGGCAGCGGCTGCGGCGTCAAAGCCTGAGCCTGTTCCTGCAGGAGAATCGATAAGCACGTAGTCGTAGTTATCTTTAACCGAGTCTATAAGCTCTTTCATAACCGAAGGACTAACTTCGTCCTCAGCAGAGAGGGGTGCCGGCATAAGGTAAAGACCGTACATACTTTGTGCCGAATAAATAGCCGCTTCGGTATCACAGCCGCCCTCGACCGCGTCGGAAACGTCATACACAAGCTCGTTTTCAACGCCAAGCATAAGGTCCAAGCCACGCATTCCGCTGTCACAGTCAACAAGCAGAACTCTTTTATTAAGTTTTACAAGTTGTACCGCCAAACCCACAGTAACAGTAGATTTTCCGGTACCTCCCTTGCCAGAGGCAAGGACTATAACTTTACTCATAAACACATACCTCTTTTACATTTTACCACAAGTTTTTTTACTCCACAATAAGCTTGCTTGTAAAAAATAAGGGTTAATCTTTGTATAAAACTTATAAAAAACAGGACAAAAACGCAAATTTTGACTCATTCTGTGGCAATTGTTGTCTCGGAAACTTCTTCGGGAAAGAAGTAAGCATTAAGCAAATCCTTGGCTACATCCATAGCATACATACCCTTTGCACCATGCTCAAGAAGCACCGCTACAGCTACCTCGGGCTTGTCAAAGGGTGCATAGCAAATAAATACGCAATGGTCGGAACCCGAGTTTTCGGCTGTACCTGTTTTAGCGGCAACCTCAAGGGGGAAGTCAAGGAACGAATAGTAAGCTGTACCGTAATCGCTTGCCACAACATTTCGCATTGCATTCTGCACTACGCTGAGGTTGTAGCTGTCTACGTCAAGCTTTTCTACGACCTCGGGCTTTTCGGGGTCGTTATAAAGCACGGTTTCGCTTCTGTCGTAGGTAGTAATTTTATTAATCATATGAGTGCGGTATCTGACACCGTCATTGGCAATAGTCGCACAATAGGTTGCAAGCTGAATTGGGGTAAAGTTATTGTCGGACTGACCGATAGCCGCCTGTACAGTATTACCTGCCGTCCAGGAGGTACTGTCTCGTCCTGCTAAGGTACCCTTTGATTCGCCAACCTCAACGCCTGTATATTCACCCAGACCTACCTTTTCGAAGTAAAGGTACATTGTCTCAATACCAAGCTGTCTGCCTAAATCCGCAAAGTAGTAGTTACAGGACTGCATAATTGCACTGCCCATATCCACACTGCCATGATAGAACATACAGTTAACTACGTTTGAGGGGTAGTAATCATAGTGCTGAGAACAAAAAATAGGGGTATACTCGCTGACTACACCTTCCTCCAATGCGGCAAGAGCCACAATAGGCTTTACAACAGAGCCGGGAGCAAACGCACCCGAAAGTGCTCGGTCATAAAGGGGAAGAGCTTTGTCATTTAAAAGAGTTGAGTAATAACTGCCCTCTGAATATCTTGTTAAGTCAAAGGTCGGGTGAGATGCGCAGGCAAGAACAGAAAAATCCTTTACCGAAAGCATAACAGCCGCACCTGCAGTACAATCCTCGCCGTTTAATTTGTCGCCCTGCTGAAGACAGGTATCAATACCGTTTTGTCTTGCGGCAACAATATTTTCGGCAAGACTTTCGTTGGCAACCCTCTGAAGTCGGTTGTCTATTGTAAGGTAAACAGTATTGCCCGGCTTTGCAGGCTCAACGTCCACAACGCTTACCACAGTACCATCAGAGGTTTTGGAAACCGTCTTTGTGCCCGAATGCCCCTTAAGGTATTCTTCAGCGGCAAGCTCTATGCCGTATTTACCTATAATATCGTTATATGCATAGCCTTTGTCGGAGTTTTCCTCGTATTCCTCGGCGGTAAGGGGTCCTGTGTTACCCAAAAGGTGGGGCATCAGCGTACCGTCAACACAAACCCTGTCGTAGGTTGTGACAATATCCATATAAGGCTTATTCTGAGAGGTTTCAGAAATAATGGCAACGGTATCCTCGTCAAGATGCTCGGCAAAGGTGTAGGGAGTAGTAGAATCAAAACCCCGCACCTCCATATTATACCTAACCGAAATAATGTTTCTTTGTAATGTTTTATCCTCGATGTCCGCAGCATCATAACGCTTTGCAAAAGCATTTATATATTCTTCGGCTGTAGAATAAACGCCAAGGTCAAGAAAATCGCCCGAACGCAGACCCTCAAGCTCATATTCACTACCCTCGGTAAAGTCATAACTGCCTGCAGTCATTATAATAGGAAGGTTATCAATCCACTCTGCATTTCGGTGAGAAAGCAGGTCGAACATCTCAACGATAACATCGTTAATAGACATATCGGAGCTTATATAAAGCTTATCTAAGACCACAGTATAATTGGTAGTGTTGGCGGCAATAACCTCGCCGTTTATGTCTACGATTTCGCCACGGGTGGCATCACTGGTCAACACGTAATTAGCTCGGGTCGAAACCTCTTCGCGGTAGTAATCGCCCTGTACAAGCTGCCAATCCACAAGCCGCACCACAAACATAGTAAAGAAAACAAGCACAATTATAAGGCAGATAAAGGGCCTTGTGTACTTTTTCCAAAAGCTGTTATTATTCATTTGTGCTCGCTCCTTTCATTAGTGTTTTTACTCGTTTTTTAAAGCTGTACAAAAAAGTCTGCCCAAAAAGTAAAGTGGTACAAAAAACGCACCTGTGTAAAGAATTCTGGAAACGTAATGCTTTACAAAATGAGCACCCGAATCCGGAATATCGGCAAGACTTATATTAAGCCAGAAATGTATAAGAATCAGCAAAGTTATGGAAACAATGCCGATAATGCTTGCGTTTAAAAGATTTGTCACAAAAAAATTGCGTGCACAGTAGCCGATAGCAAAGCACAAAAGAGTGAGCACCACCGTATAAAAACCGACTTTGCCCGAAAAGCCGATATCCGTAAGCAAACCGCAGACAAAGCCGAAGGACATTGCCACTGTTTCGCTTTCGAAAACCGCAATCGTAAGTGCCACAGGCAACAAGAGGCAAGGCTTACTGCCGAAAATCTCGGGCAATAAAAGGGGAGTACCCTGAAGCACGTACAAGACTATTATTTCGAGGCTATAGGCAAAAAAACGCAAAAATTTTCTTCGTTTTTCCATTACCATACACCTTCTTCGGTTACGGTTGTGTCAGCCTCGGGAGCAGTTGTTGCCTCAGTGGACAAGGTGATGTCCTCAATACCCGACTGTGAAATTTCGCCCTGTCCCTCAAAAGAGGTAATAACCACAACGTCGATAACTGTGCGGATATCCTCAAAAGGAGAAATAACCGCATACATAGATGTGTCGTATTCGTCAAAGGCGATTTCTTTAACTTCGCCTACAATAAGACCCGCAGGGTAAATTCCGCTGATGCCTGTGGTGGTAACAATGTCGCCCTCTTTAAGGTTATTAAGTGCGGAAATTCGTGTCATTGTTGTAAGGTTTTTGTCGGCATAAAGCACGTTGCCGCTTACTACACCGCTGTCACGGGTAACTGTATCAATAACGCCAACCTTAGCATCGGGAGAGAGGATTGTTTTTACCTTTGCGGTGTACGAGTCAACCTCGTAAACCCAACCAATAATACCATTTTCGGTCACAACAGGGTCGCCTACAGCAACATCCGAGGTTTTGCCTTTGTCAAGAGTAAAGGAATAAAAGTCATCGTTGGGGTCACGCCTTACAACGGTTGCAGGCAGAATACCATACTGAGGATTTTCATCCTTAAGCTCGTAATAACGCCAAAGTCGCTCGTTTTCCTGTTTAACATTATAATAATCGGCAAGCTGAGTTCTCAGCTCTGCTATTTCCTCGTTAAGCTCTTTGTTTTCTGCCTCAAGCTCGTCGTAGCTTGGCTTTGCGGCTTCCTTGGCAGCGGCAGCAGAAACCTCGGACATAGGCAGGGTAATGCCGTTTACAATAGAGGAAAGCAGGTTGTTTTCGGTAAGTCCGCCGATAATT
>JAUNEH010000001.1:0-24294 GCA_030525665.1 Ruminococcus sp. | reverse complement strand
GTATTACCAGAACACCCACAAGACATATTAACTTTTTAAAGCTTTTTGATGTTATAAGGTCTTTCATTAGTATCACTCTCAGCCTGTTTAAAAAACACTCCCCCTTAAAATAAGGGGGATTTAATTTTAACTTTATTTACGACGTGACTTGTAATATTCGTGAGGCATAGTAAGCTCAAGGCGTTTGCCTGCACCATCAACTACGCAGTCAAGGGGTCTTTCTGCAATATGAACCGGCATACCTGTCTGCTGCATAATAAGCATATCAAGACCACGCATAAGAGCACCGCCACCTGTTAGCATAATGCCGTGGTCAATAATATCGGCAGAAAGCTCGGGGGGAGTTTTCTCAAGAGTATTTATAATTGCGTCGATAATTGTTGAAAGAGGGTCTGCAAGAGCATCTCTTACCTCGGCAGCTGTAATGGTTATATTCTTGGGAAGTCCGTCCATAAGGTTACGTCCCTTGATACACATTTCGCCCTCATCCTCGTAAGGATAAGCGGAGCCGATGTTTATCTTGATATCCTCGGCAGTTCTTTCACCGATTAAAAGATTGTACTTCTTCTTAATGTATGACATAATTGCCTCGTCAAACTTGTCGCCTGCAACACGAACAGAGCAGGATGTAACAATGTCACCCAGAGAGATAATAGCAACCTCACTCGTTCCGCCGCCGATGTCAACAACCATCGAGCCTGTGGGCTCGGCAACAGGAAGACCTGCACCGATTGCAGCTGCCATTGGCTCTTCAATAAGCTCAACATCCTTGCCGCCTGCTTCTCTTGCAGCATCTTCAACGGCATTTTTCTCAACCTCTGTAATGCCCGAAGGAACACAGATAACAATTCTGGGACGTGAGAAGAAGTTACTGCGTACAGTTTTGCGGATAAAATGCTTAAGCATAGAGGCAGTAATCTGGAAGTCGGCGATAACGCCATCCTTAAGTGGACGTACCGCAACAATTGAGCCGGGAGTACGGCCAATCATCTCTTTAGCTTGAGAGCCTACAGCCAGAACTGTGTCGGTGCGGATATCTACCGCAACAACAGAGGGCTCGCGAAGCACAATACCCTTGCCCTTCATAAATACAAGGGTGTTGGCTGTACCAAGGTCAATACCGATATCTTTTGAAAAAGAAAAAGAAAACATAGTAATTTCTCCTTTCGAAACATCTTAACTAAATTATTATACCCTTATTTGTTGGGATTTTCAACCATTATTTTACCGCTTGCCGCGGTGGGCAATTCCGCCTTTGGTTAACTTCATATTAATATAGCCAACGAATAACGGCGGGGCACAAATTCATTTATTATACTCGTCTTGCTTTATTTCCACAATTTACTAAATCACGAGTCAAATCGACCCTTATTATTTCATCAGCAACAAATCATTTGCCGTAAAGCACACATTATATTGCACCCGATATACATCGTTGGGTTTTACTTTGCATATGCTTAACGACCTGTTGAACCAAAGCCGCCTTCGCCTCTGGCTGTGTCTGAAAGCTCTGTTACTTCTTCAATTTGCATAACCGCAACAGGTGCAATCACCATCTGCGCCACACGCTCTAAAGGTTCTATGGTATACGCCTTATCGGAAACATTGCAAAGCCCCACGCAAACCTCGCCGCGGTAATCCGAATCTACCACACCAACGCCGTTAGAAAGGCAAATACCATGCTTTACGCCAAGTCCGCTTCTTGCGTGAATAAACGCGGCAAGGGAAGAATCGGGAAGCTCTATGGCAATGCCTGTAGGAATCATCAGAAGTTTTCCCGGCTCCAAGGTAACAGGCTCGTCAATACAGGCACACAAATCCATACCTGCGGCACCCTTAGTTGCGTATTTCGGCAGGGTAGCATTTTCTCTGAGCTTTTTGATTTTAAGTGTATTATTCATTTTTTGCCTCGTTCCTGCAAAATTTAAACTTTTCCTGCAAAAGTCAAATTTTGCCAATATTTATTTTGTGTCGACAAAAGGGGAAAATTTCTCCCTCAGAAAATAAGAAATTCGGTAAAAATTCTGTAAAATAATTCTTACAAAACATAAACGGATTGTTAATTATTTAACGCCCCTAATATACAATCCTCTGGTAATTTTTGAAAAATTATGATGTTTGCTTGAAAAACTGCGGATGTTTTCCACTTTTTCCACAGAGTTTTCCACAGTAAAGCGAAATGTGTAAAAGTCCAGACCGCAAAAAATGTCAATTTCGTTACACAGGGTCAAATAAACGGAATTGAGAATTTCGGTGCTGTTTCCATCGCATTTTAAAATGAAGTTTTCGCCCATTCTATCCTGCATTTTTGTACCGCTGTTGCAAGCCGCACATTTTACCGATGAGTTAAGATTAGGACAGGCTCTTGTGAGCATTAAAGGAAGATATCCACAGGCAATTATGCCCCTCGGGATACTGCCGCCGATTTCCTTAATCTGATTTTTTGTCAGCTCAAAACTTAGCTCTGCTGACTTAAGACCCATTTTTTCATAGGCTACCAAGCTTTCGGTGTTGGTAATGTTAAGTCCAAAACCGCCATGAACCTGAAAGCCCATTGCTCGGGCAAGGTATACTGCCCCGATATTAGATGCAAGCACAGCCTTTACACCGATTTTTTTAAGCTCAATAAGCCTTAGCTTAATTTGATTTTCCATGCCGAACATTGCCCTTGGAATTTCGGCACATACATTAAATTTATCGTCTATAAGCCGCTGATATTCACCTAACGAAGCAAATAGCGGCAAGTAAATCTGCTGTGCTTTTTTAAATTCTTCGGGCACGTCTGTATCGGTAAACCTTGCGGTAAAACCATCGGCAACCCTCTGGGACCTTGTGCCAGTTTTATTAAAGGCGACAGGCAGAATCTCTGCCTCAGGCACCTTACTTCTGAGCAAGCTGAGCTTTTCCAACGCTTGCCGACGCAAGGAATTTAAGATTGAGGCAGGCACGAATGCCTTTTGGTCAGTGCAAACCTCAAGTTCATTTAAGAAGTAAGGCGTTCCGCCTGTTTTAGACAGGTTTTTCTCAGCACTTTCTTTTGAGGTGGGCGAGGATTTGGCAATTTCCGCCGCCTCCTTGGAATATACTGTAACTGAGTTTATTCCGTCTGTTACTACAAGCTTAGCCTTCTCGCCGCACTTTAGCTCAAGACACATTGAAACTGCTACAGCCTTGCGTTCATCCTTATAAGAGCTTCGTATTTCACAAAACAGCTTTTCGGTGGCAGCGGTTACGTCTTCTTTCTGTCTGTATCCGAAAAGACTTTTGTCGCGTTTACCTTTATAGTAACCATCTGTAAAGCCTGTGCGTGAAAATACACTCTTTAATATTTCGGCGGTTTTCCCAGAAACCATTCCTTCATCAAGACCTTCGCGGCAGGCTTTTACTGCTGCAGAAACGTACTCGGGGCGTTTCATCCTGCCTTCTATTTTTGCACTTTTTACACCCATTTCCTGAAGCTCGCGAAGATAAGAAACAAGACTTGAATCTTTAAGGCTTAAGGCATACCCGTTGCCGCCCTTTACTTTAAACGGAAGTCGGCAGGGCTGGGCACAACGGCCTCGGTTACCCGAGCGTGAACCCAGCATTGCCGAAAAGTAGCACTGCCCCGACACACTCATACAAAGTGCACCGTGGACAAAAACCTCGAGCTCGATATCTACTGCGTCGGCAATCTCCTTAATCTCCGCTTTAGAAAGCTCTCGGGATAAAACAACCCTTGAAAAGCCAAGCTCTTTTAACGCTTTGGCACCCGAGGGTGTGTGCACACTTAGCTGTGTTGATGCGTGCAAAGGAAGAGAAGGCATACTTTGCCTGATTAAGGATGCAAGTCCTAAATCCTGCACAATAACCGCATCTATTCCTGCTTTGTAAGCATTTTGGCAAAGCTCTAAGGCAGCTTTTAGCTCACTGTCAAAAATAAGCGTGTTAAGGGTAAGGTACACCTTAACATTTCTTTCACGACAATAGGCACATACATTCTCTATTTCATCAATGGTGAAATTTTCGGCACTTGCTCGTGCCGAAAAAACCTTTGCACCAATGTAAACTGCGTCTGCCCCTGTTCTTACGGCAGCAATTACGCTTTCCATGCTCCCTGCAGGAGCAAGAATTTCGGTTTTGTTCATTGTATTTCCTTGTCAAAAATACTGAACTGGTGATAGTTGCCGTCCTTTGGTTTTTCGGATTTTACTTCCTTTGTGTTTGAAAAACTCTGAACACCGTAGCGATTCTGAGGATTAGCATATGGCACACCCTTGTTATGACTACTCTGATTGCTACCCTTATCAGGCTTTGATGTCTGGGGCACTGGAGCAACTGACGACTTCTTTTCCTTTAAAGCACGAAGCTCTTCCTTGAGCTTTTCCACCTCGGTTTTAAGAGAGGCGTTTTCGCTTCTTAATTTTTCGCCGTCAGCAAGGTAATCCTTTACCTGCTCGCGTAAAACGTCTACGCGGCTGCTGAGCTTTCGCATATCATCGCAATAATCAAGAGCCGCAAGAATAGCACAGGCATCGCGGTTAAGGCGAGGGTTGTCGTTTTGAATTCCCTTGATTCTCAAGTCCACCTGCTCACCTGTAGAGATAACGTACTCCTCGGTGTCTTTTGTGCGGATTGAAAACCTTTGGCCTGCAACATAAATAATTACATTTTTGCTATCCATTAGACATACATCTCCTTGTTTACCTTTTTATCCATATTAATTATAATACAAAATTTTCTGTCAGTATATAAAAATATATAAATTGTAACTTTTTATAATTTATATCAAAACATAAAAACACCACAAATATGACGTTCTTTCCTAAATGTTGACATATCAACTGCTACCTATTGCATAAATTTTACAAATATTGTATAATATACAAAATTGCAATTTTTGTTGCAAATAAAAAATATCCCCCGGTGAGGAACAACTATGAAAAAACTTACAGTAAAAGAAACAGTAGAAAAAATCAACCAAAAGCTTGAAACAGTGTTTCACGTAACACCTGAAGAGGCAACCAACGAGCATTATTATAAGGCGGTTACCCTTATTTGCCGCGACATAATGAGCAACGATTACACTGACTTTACCAATCAGGCACAAACTGAGGGTAAAAAGACGGTGTACTACCTTTGCATGGAATTTTTAATGGGTCGTTCTCTTAAAAACAACCTTTCTAATTTAGGTTTTGAGGATACCGTTAAGTCTGCTCTTAAGGAATACGGTGTAAGCCTGCAAAAGGTATACGACATGGAGCCTGACGCAGGACTTGGCAACGGCGGCTTGGGACGACTTGCGGCTTGCTTTTTAGACGGACTTGCTTCTCAAGGATATCCTGCAATGGGTTATTCTCTTCGCTATGAATACGGCATTTTTAATCAGAAGCTTGTTGACGGTTGGCAGACCGAGCTTCCCGACTTTTGGCTTCCCGGCGGCAGTGTGTGGCTTCATGCACATCCCGAAAAGGCTGTTGAAATCAGCTTTAACGGCAATATGATTGAGGAATGGATTGACGGCAACCACAAGGTAGAAATTGTAAACGACACTAAAGTTTTGGCTGTTCCTTATGATATGTTGGTTGCAGGTAATGACGGCAAAGGTGTAGCACGTCTTCGCCTTTGGGCGGCTGACTCTAAGGACTTTAATATGCAGCTTTTTAATGACGGCGAATATCTTCGTGCTGTTGAGCAGAAGGCAATGGCTGAAAGCATTACAAAGGTGCTTTATCCCGGCGATAATCACACCGAGGGTAAGTCCTTAAGACTTAATCAGCAGTATTTCCTTGTATCCGCCACGGTTCAGGACATTATAAAGAGACACTTAAGAGTTTACAAAACCCTTGATAATCTTCCCGACAAGGTTGCAATCCACTTAAATGATACTCATCCCGTACTTGCGGTGCCTGAGCTTATGCGAATTCTTTTAGACGAATGCGGCTATAGGTGGGATGACGCATGGAACATTGTTAACCGCACCATTGCATACACCAACCACACTGTTATGAAGGAAGCTTTGGAGTGCTGGAGCGAGGATATGTTCAGAACCAAGCTTCCCAGAATTTATCAGATTGTATGTGAAATCAACCGCAGATATTGTGAGGAGCTTATAAATAAAGGCGTTGCTCAGGACAGAGTAAACCGTATGTCAATTATTTATGACGGCTACGTGCGTATGGCTAACCTTGCAGTTATGGCAAGCTATAAAGTTAACGGCGTTTCGGCACTTCACAGCGACATTTTAAAGGATACTGTTTTCTCCGACTTCTATCAGGATACACCTTGGAAGTTTACTAACGTTACTAACGGAATTGCCCACAGACGTTGGCTTACTCAGGCTAACCCCGGACTTTCACAGTTTATTAGTGACAGAATAGGCGAAGGCTTTAAAGCAGATGCATCAAAGCTTAAAAATCTTGAGAAGTTTATGAATGACCGAGCTTCTTTAGATGCACTTGCCGACATCAAACGCCAGAACAAAATGAAAATGAGCGAAATTATCCGCAAAACCTCAGGGGTTACTGTTGACCCCGATTCGATTTTTGATGTTCAGGTCAAACGTCTTCACGAATACAAGCGTCAGTTAATGAATGCACTTCATATCTTAGCTACCTATCAGTATCTTTGTGACAATCCATCTGCTGATTTTGCTCCGCGTACCTACATTTTCGGTGCCAAGGCAGCTCCCGGATACTACTTTGCAAAGCAGATTATCCAGTTTATTTGCAAACTTGCCGACATAATCAACAACGATAACCGCGTTAACGGCAAGCTTAAGGTAGTTTACCTTGAAAATTACCGAGTAACCGTTGCCGAACAGCTTATTCCTGCGGCTGAAATCAGCGAACAGATTTCTCTTGCAGGTACCGAGGCTTCAGGCACAAGCAACATGAAATTTATGATTAACGGTGCTGTTACCTTAGGCACACTTGACGGCGCAAACGTTGAGATTTTTGATGCCGTCGGCAAAGACAACATGGTGCTTTTCGGTATGACTACCCCCGAGGTTGTAGATATGAAGGCTCATGGCTACAATCCCCGATATTACTACGAATCCGACCCTGTAATCAGACGTGCTATAGATTGGCTTTTAGGCTCAGAATTCCGTGCAATAGGTGAAAACCTTATTAACTCTGACCCATATATGGTGCTTGCAGACTTTGCATCCTACGCACAGGCACAGGCTCAAAGCTCTCGCCTTTACACAAACCGCACTCTTTGGAATCAGATGTCGCTTAAAAACATTGCAAACGCAGGTATCTTTGCCGCTGACCGTTCTATTAACGATTACGCCGAGGGTATCTGGCACATTACTAAAATCAACAGAAAGTAACCATTAAAAAAGGCTGACATGAGTCAGCCTTTTTGTTGTATCAATAATTTGCAGACATATAAGATCCGCCCTTACTGCAACTGCATCAAAAATCCCCGAGTTTTTAAAGCTCGGGGATAAGTTGTTTAAAGAAGGTTTGCTATCTTCTTCTGAATCTGTGTTGCGTCTTTTACGTTGATTTTACCGTCAGCGTTGTAGTCTGCACGAACCTGAGCCTTTTCGTCAAGGTCAACAAGCTTTGCGGCGTACTTCTGGATCTGAGTTGCATCCTTGATGTTAATCTTGCCATCTGCGTTTACGTCGCCGATTTCAAACTCGTCGCCTGTTGCATCGCCCTTAGGATCCTCATCACCTGTAGCAGGGTCAGTGGGAAGGGGAAGCTCGTCGTCTGTAAAGGGAGTATGAAGTCCTGCTTCAAGCTCTAATTCATAAGCTCTGTCTGCAGAAATACCAAGCTCGGAAGATGCATGTGCAAGAAGCTCTTCCTGAGACATTGCAACATACTGTAAAGTTGTTTCAAGCTTAGTTGTAATAAACTCAACATAAAGGCTTTCTGCATCTGCACCGGGTGCAAAGCACTCGCCTACAACGTTACCAAGGCTTGTAAGCTGACGCAAAGGACCGTAAACTGTGGGGTCAGCATTCTTCCAGTAAGCGGCAAGAGCCTGCTTGGAGCTGTCGGAAGGATTTTCGATAATGGACTCTTCGCCCTTGCAGTAAAGTGTGTCGCCTAAGCAAGTTGTATCAAAGAGTGTATCGTATGTCTGGTTGTTGCCCTCAGAGAAGATAACTGCGTAGGTTACGCCCTCTTCCATAGCAAAACCTTTTCCTGTGATGTCGTACATCCAAAGGCCCTCTGTGTCGGTCTTAACGCAAGCTTCTTTCTTGCTCTGCCACTGTGCAAAAGAGTCGCCGCCGTATGCCCAGATGTGGCAGTAAATCTTAGCACCGTCCCAGTTAAGCATACCTTCGCCTGTGGGAACCTCAAAATAGATTACCTGATTGTCTGTGTCTGCTGCAGATGTAGCAAAAACGCCCATGGAAAGAACCATCAAAAGGCAAAGCACAACTGCAAGAACTTTTTTCATTGCTTTCATTTTAATTTCCTCCTATTTTTATATTTATTTTACTGGAGTAAGGATTTCCTTACCACCCATGTAGGGTCTGAGTGCAACGGGAATATTAACAGAACCGTCTGCGTTTAAGTTGTTCTCTAAAAATGCGATAAGCATTCTGGGAGGAGCAACTACGGTGTTATTAAGAGTATGGGCAAAGTACTTACTACCGTCCTCGCCATTTACGCGAATCTTAAGTCGTCTTGCCTGAGCATCGCCAAGGTTTGAGCAAGAGCCTACCTCGAAATACTTCTGCTGTCTGGGAGACCAAGCCTCAACGTCAACAGATTTAACCTTAAGGTCTGCAAGGTCGCCTGAGCAGCACTCAAGAGTACGAACGGGAATATCAAGGCTTCTGAAAAGGTCAACTGTGTTCTGCCAGAGTACATCAAAATACTTGGGGCTTTCCTCAGGCTTACAAACAACAATCATTTCCTGCTTTTCAAACTGGTGAATACGGTAAACGCCACGCTCCTCAATACCATGAGCACCTTTTTCTTTTCTGAAACAAGGGCTGTAGCTTGTTAATGTGTAGGGAAGCTCTTTTTCGGGGGTGATTGTGTCGATAAACTTACCAATCATGGAATGCTCACTTGTTCCGATAAGATAAAGGTCTTCGCCCTCAATTTTATACATCATTGCATCCATTTCGGCAAAGCTCATAACACCTGTTACAACCTCTGCACGAATCATAAAGGGAGGCACACAGTAAGTAAAACCGCGGTCAATCATAAAATCTCTTGCGTAAGAGATAACTGCTGAGTGAAGTCTTGCAATGTCACCCATAAGGTAATAAAAGCCGTTACCTGCAACCTTTCTGGCTGCGTCAAGGTCAATGCCGCAGAAACGCTCCATAATCTCGGTATGATAAGGAACCTCAAAATCGGGTGTGACGGGCTCGCCGTAACGTTTTACTTCAACATTTTCACTGTCATCTTTACCAATAGGAACAGAGGGGTCAATAATGTTAGGAATTGTCATCATTATTGTCTTAACGCGTTCAGAAAGCTCTGCTTCCTTTTTCTCTAAAGCCGCAAGCTCGTCGCCCTTTTCGGTAACAAGCTTTTTCATAGCCTCGGCTTCGTCCCTTTTGCCTTGTCCCATTAAGGCGCCAATCTGCTTTGAGTATTTGTTACGCTCAGCACGAAGTGCGTCGGCCTCGCCCTTTGCAGCTCGGCTCTGCTTATCAAGCTCGATTACCTCGTCAACGAGGGGTAATTTATTATCCTGAAACTTTTTGCGGATATTTTCCTTTACTGCCTCAGGGTTTTCTCTTAAAAACTTAATGTCAATCATTTTTATGTCCTCCTGTACTACATACATATTTATTGTAGGAACTATTCACAAAACGCCCTGCTTTAAAAACATTTCAATTAATAATAACTATAGTCGACTTATATTTATTCTAACTCTGCTATTCGGTTTGCAATGGCTTTAAGCTCTTCATCAGAGTAAAAATCTATGGAAAGTGTACCGCCTGTGCCGTTTTTAGCGGCTGTAACGGTAACACGTCTGCCCATATTTTCGCTTAACGCCATTTCAACCTCTGCAAAATATGTTGGCTTTTTGGCTTTTCTGCCGTCGTTGGGCTTTACTGCCTTTTTCTTGACAGAATTTTTAGCCATAGACTCGGCGGCACGCACCGACAATCCATTATCAACAATTTCATTGGCAATTTTTATTGCCGTCTCTTCGTCTTCAATGCTGACCAAAGCGCGTGCGTGTCCTGCACTAAGCTTGCCGTCGCTCATTAAATCAAGAACAGGCTTAGGAAGCGACAAAAGCCTTAAGGAATTTGCAACAGCAGAGCGAGACTTGCCCACGGATTCTGCAACCTGCTCCTGAGTAAAGTCATGATTTTTCATCAAAGAATCGTAACCCAAAGCCTCTTCTACGGGGGTCAGGTCTTTTCTCTGCAAATTCTCGATAAGAGCGATTTCCATTGTCTCCTTATCGTCGAGCTCACGGATAATTACAGGAATTTCGGAAAGCCCTGCCTGCCGGGAAGCTCTGTAACGTCTTTCGCCTGCAACAATCTGATACCCGCCTGCAATAAACGGACGAACTAAAATTGGCTGCAAAACACCATGAACACGTATACTTTCAGTAAGCTCAGCAAGAGCCTCGGGGTCAAATTCGGTTCTGGGCTGACTGCGGTTAGGAGTAATTTCATCGATACCTAAAACCACCACCGAATCGCGGCTTTCGGTTTCGTTTTCCATAAAAATAGCATCAATACCCTTGCCAAGACCTGATTTTTTCTTTGCCATTTTACTTCTCCTTCCTCAGAATTTCCTTACCCAAGGCGGTGTAAGCCTCGCTGCCTTTACAGCTTTTGTCGTAATAAATTACAGGCATACCGTAGCTTGGAGCCTCTGAAATTCTTACACCTCGGGGAATAGGTGTCGAGTAAACCTTCTTAGGAAAATACTTTTTAACCTCAGCAACAACCTGCTGAGTAAGATTAAGCCTGCCGTCATACATTGTAAGCACAACACCCTCAATGTCGAGGCGGGGGTTATACATACGTTTTATACGTCTTACGGAATTCATCAGCTGAGAAAGACCCTCTAACGCGTAATATTCGCACTGAATCGGAAGCAAAACCGTATCGGCGGCACAAAGTGCGTTGGTAGTAATAAGTCCCAAGGATGGGGGACAGTCTATGAAAATATAGTCATAATCGCCTTTAACAGGAGCCAACGCCGCCTTTAGCAGAGCCTCTCGGTGGTTTCTGTCTACAATTTCAAGCTCTGCCGCCGCTAAGTCAAGGCTTGATGGAATAACGTGCAGATTCTGAAATTCGGTTTTAATAATACATTCTGCGGCAGATTTGCCGTCTACTATAATATTGTACGAAGAGCCTGCGGTTTTTCGCCTGTCAATGCCTACACCGCTTGTTGCGTTGCCCTGAGGGTCCGTGTCAACAAGAAGCACGCGTTTTCCCAATGCACCGAATACCGCGGCAAGGTTAACGGCAGAGGTGGTTTTTCCTACTCCGCCTTTTTGATTGGATACTGCAATTACCTTTGCCAAAGCTATATCACCTTTCAAATTAATCCTTATTATACATTTTAGTCCTAATAAGCTTTATTCTACCATATATAAAGGCAAAATTAAAGAGGAAAAGAGTAATTTTTGAAATTTTTTGATATGTTTAATAATATTGTTTCACGTGAAACACAATAGTGTGCCGAGGCTTACTGCCCTTCGATTTTTAAGCACGAGCTGTAATTTACCGAACAATGTGGGACTGTTTGGCAGTCGCACATAGGTAAATTGCAGGAGTGCGATAAAAACTCGAAGGACAAGCAGTAAGCAACGAGGCATGATTTAATAGTATATTAATCTACTTGACATTATGATATCATGCTTTGCTCGCCTACGCTGTCTTAAAATAAGTGCAATGCCAAAAGCCACACAGCGGTGGCAAGGCTGTGTGGCTTCTGACAAAGGGGTTCAGATAAGGAAATGGGTATGAGTGGCGGATGCTTTCGCATCCGAGGGGAAAGCTTTTTCTCAACTTCCTTTCATAAAAATGATATATATGTAAACTCGCCCTTTCAGGCGGTTTTACCCGATATTGCTTCAGATTTAGGGATTTTTACAGTGTACTCGATATACTCGTCACTTTCTGTTCGCTTGGCAATGGCATTAATACCCGAAAGCCTCATAGTATCAACTGCTTTATTAATCGTGTTAACAAATATTCTCAAATCCTTTACAATAAACTTTCTGTCCTGTTTTTTATCGGGCAGAGTGTTACGGTGAAGAAATTCAGAAATGAAATTTTCGGTGTCTGCGGCACTTAAACCGCTGCTTATAACATGGCTTAGGGTTTTCTTTCTAAGCTCCTCATCCTCAATTCGTAAAAGTGCTCTTGCGTGCCTTTCAGAAAGCCCCGCCTGAGAAATCCAGTCCTGCTCTTCTAAAGAAAGCTTCAAAAGCCGAAGCTTGTTTGCAACAGTACTTTGTTTTTTGCCAAGCTTAAGGGCGGCTTCCTCTTGCGTAATGTCAAACTTTCGGATTAGTCGGCTGATACCTCGCGCCTCTTCAAACATATTTAAGTCAGAACGTTGGAGATTTTCGATTAACGCAAAAACCGCTGACTCTTTGTCTGAACATTTTATAAGCACGCAGGGAACAGTAGAAAGACCTGCAAGAACCGAAGCTCTTAACCGCCGTTCGCCTGCAATAAGCTCATATTCAGTATCATTAAGCTTGCGAACTGTAAGGGGCTGTAAAATTCCGTTAGCAGTAATTGACTGAGCCAAGCTCAAAAGCTCGTCTTCGTCGAAGTTTTTACGAGGTTGGGTTTTATTAGGGCGAATACGGATAATAGGAATATCAAGGACTTTGTTTTCACTTTTTAGCTTAGAAAATATCATCCTTCATCCTCCTTTAAACGCCCTCGGCTTTGCTGTGATTTAATTCTATCATCCGAAAGCTAAGAAAATTGCCGTTTTCTATGTGATTTTTTTAGTACTTAAAAAGATAAATAGGCAATTAAAATAAAAATATGCCGAAACAGGGCAAAAGTAAACTCCCTTGCTTACGTAAGCAAGGGAGTTAAAGCATTAAAGCGGTTTTGATTTTATCTGTGAGTTGTGTCGTGGATATTTGGATGATGTTTTCTTTACCTTTTTAATTTCTACCACTGTACGCTCGCCTGCATCGAAAAGCGTATATTCCTCGACCTTACTAAGCTTTCCGCCTAAAACAGAAATTGAAGATTTTGCAAGATTAACCTCGTCGCAACCGTTTTTGCCCTTAAGAGCAACAAACTTTCCATTTACCTTTACCAAAGGCAAGCAGTATTCGTTTAATACCCTCAACTCGGCAACTGCTCGACTTGTTACAACGTCAAATTCCTCGCGGTAGTCGGTATCAACACCTGCCTGCTCGGCTCTGATGTGCACACATTCAACATCAATATCAAGCTTTTCACAAAGCTCTTCGAGAAAATTAATACGTTTTCCTGCAGCATCCATAAGGGTAAGCTTTATGTCATCTCTTGCAATTTTAATTACAACACCGGGAAAACCTGCTCCTGTACCTATGTCTGCGAGGCTTGCGTTTTCCTTTATAAAGCTGTACTTCAGAAGTGCAAGACTATCGCAGAAATGCTTGACGATTACTTCTTCGGGCTCGGTAATAGCCGTAAGATTCATATATTCGTTTACCCTTACAAGCTCCTCAAAATAAATAAAAAGCTTTTCGCCCTGTTCTTCGGTAAGAGGAACGCCAAACTCCTCGGCTTTATTAAGAAGGGTAGTAATAAAATCAGTTTTTGTCATGAGTTTCTCCTTTACGACTGCTCAGCCAAATTATAAGCACGCTTATGTCAGCAGGGGACACGCCCGAAATACGGCTTGCCTGTGACACATTTAGAGGCTTGATTTTGTTAAGCTTCTCCTGAGCCTCAAGGCGAAGACCCGAAATTTCGCGGTAGTCAATATCTGTGGGCAATTTCTTTTCACTCATTCTACGAACCTGCTCTATGCGGTCCTTTTGCTTTGAAATATAGCCTTCGTACTTGATTTCTGTCTGCAACTGTTCAATTATAATAGGCTCCAGCTCGGGTCTTTCATTGTCGACCTCGGCTAAATCACTGTAGCTTAACTGAGGCCTCTTTAGTAAATCATAAAGAGTAACGCCTGATGAAACAGGAGATGTTTCACGTGAAACAAGTATATTGTTAAGCTCATTGGTAGGGGAAAGGGTCGTAGACTTAAGACGATTAAGTTCTTTTTGCTTTGCCTCGGTTTTAGCTAAATATTTTTGCCATCTGTTCTCACTAATAAGTCCGATTTCATAGCCTGTAGGGGTTAGTCGCTCGTCAGCATTATCCTGACGCAAAAGAAGCCTGTATTCGCTTCTTGAAGTCATCATACGATAAGGTTCATTACTTCCCTTAGTAACAAGGTCATCAATAAGAGTTCCAATATAAGAGCCGGAACGGTCTAAAATAAACTTGCCTTCGCCTTTTACGCTTCGGGCAGCATTAATACCTGCAACCAAGCCTTGGGCGGCGGCTTCTTCGTAGCCTGAAGAACCATTAAACTGACCTGCACCGTAAAGTCCGTGGATATCCTTAAATTCTAATGTAGCCTCCATACTTGTAGGGTCAACGCAGTCATACTCTATAGCATAGGCAGGACGCATTATAACAGCATTTTCCAAACCCTTGATTGTCTTGTAAAATGCACTCTGGACACCTTCGGGCAAAGAAGACGACATACCTTGCAGATACATTTCTTCGGTATCAAGTCCGCAAGGCTCAATAAAAAGCTGGTGTCTCTCTTTATCTTTAAATCTAACGATTTTATCCTCTAAGCTTGGACAATATCTTGGGCCTACGCCTTCAATCATTCCAGAATATAGAGGGCTGAGGTGAATATTATCAAGAATAACCTTTTTGGTATTCTCGTTAGTCCAGCTTATATGGCACACAACCTTATTCTGGAGTTCTCCCTCGGTTTCGAAGGAGAAATGCTGGGGAGGCTCATCGCCGTGCTGTGCCTCAAGCTCAGAAAAATCAATACTGCTTTTCAGAACTCGTGCAGGAGTACCGGTTTTAAATCGTCTTAACGGAAGTCCCATACTTAAAAGGCTTTTTGTAAGCGCAGTTGCAGCAAACATTCCATCGGGACCGCCCTCATAAGAAACGTCACCGATAAAAATTCGTCCGCCTAAATAGGTACCCGTCGCAATAATAATCTTTTTTGTTATGTACTGAGCATGAGTACGGCTCTCGAGAATAAAGCCATCTTCAGTTTTTTCTATTTTTACAATTTCTGCCTGACGAAGCTCAAGATTTTTGGTAAGCTCAAGCTTATGCTTCATAATATCCTGATACTTTCGTCTGTCAATCTGAGCTCTCAGAGAATGCACTGCAGGGCCTTTGCCTAAGTTGAGCATACGCATCTGCAAAAGTGCAGCATCAGCCGTTTTGCCCATTTCGCCGCCTAAAGCATCAATTTCACGTACCAAATGTCCCTTTGCTGTGCCTCCGATTGACGGATTACATGGGCAGTTACCTACAGCATCCATATTTACCGTAAAAATTATGGTTTTTACTCCAAGACGTGCACTTGCCAAAGCGGCTTCTATGCCCGCATGGCCTGCACCGATTACGGCTACGTCATATTTTCCTGCGATATAATTCATATTCTCAAGTCCTAATCTTATTTACCTACACAGAAATTGTGGAATACTTTATCTACAATTTCCTCAGACACATTTTTTCCAACAAGCTCGTAAAGCTTTTGCAGGGCATTTTCTAAATCTATGGTAACTGCATCCAGAGAAAAGCCCGCTTTCATTGCTTCTATTGCAGATTTTACGCTTAAAAGTGCATTTTCAGCGGCACTTCGCTGTCTTTCGCCAGCCAAAAGCACGGCAGAAGCTGAAAAATCAGTCGTACCCGTAGCCTTTGTTACAGCAGAGATTAGCTCGTCTTTACCTGTACCTTGCTTTGCACTGATAAATACCACGTGCTTAAACTTATTCTCAATATATGCTAAATCAATTTTACTATCAAGGTCGCTTTTATTAATTACTGCTACTGCAGGGGTATCACCGATTTCACTGATAATCAGCTTATCCTCTTCATCCAGAGGTGTGCTGGAATCAAAAACTACAAGCAAAAGCTGGCTCTGGTCAATTTTTTCTTTAGCACGGTCAACGCCGATTTGCTCTACAATATTATCTGTTTTATGGATACCTGCCGTATCTGAAAGCCTGAGAATTATTTCACCTAAAACAACGGTTTCTTCTACAACATCACGTGTAGTACCGGGAATATCGGTAACAATGCTTTTATCAAAGCCGGAAAGTAAATTCATCAGCGTTGATTTACCTACGTTGGGCTTGCCTAAAATAGCGGTAGGTACACCCTGAGTAATAGCTTTGCCTGCATCGTAATTCTTAATTAAAGCTTCAAGCTCTTTATAACAGAAATCTAACGTTTCATTCAAGACTTCGTCGCTTACCTCGGGAATATCCTCCTCGGGAAAATCTGCCCACGCACTAAGGTGGGCGGCAGTATTCTCCAATTTATCGCAAAGAGCATAAATTTTCTTACTGACACTGCCTTGACGCACTTCTGTAGCCGCTTTTAATGCACTTTTACTTTGCGCAGAAATAAGATTCATAATACTTTCTGCTTCAGAAAGATTCATTTTGCCGTTTAAAAAAGCTCGGCGAGTAAATTCACCAGCCTCAGCAGGCTCTGCTCCGCTTGAGAGAACAGCACGAAGCACAAGCTTAGTAACCAATGTGCCTCCATGACAGCAAAGCTCCACAACATTTTCGCCGGTAAAGCTTTTAGGAGCTCGAAACACCAGCGCAACACACTCATCAAGAGTTTCTCCCTCGAATAAGATTTTACCGTATGCAGCTCTGTAGCCTTGCAGTTCGCAAAGCTTAGTACCCGAAAAAGCTACAAAAACCTTGTCGGCTATTTCAATTGCCCTATCTCCCGATATTCTGATAATTCCTATTCCGCCTGCACCCTGAGCTGTGCTTATGGCAGCAATTGTACTTTCTCTCATATAAAATCACCTGAAAAATAAATAAAGGCGGCTTACCGCCGCCTTTAATATCGACGGGTTAAAACTCGTCGCTGTTTACTTGTCAATTCTGCCGTAAAGTCCCATACCTTCGCCCTCATTAATAGGAGCTCTGTCGGACTTCTCAACATCAAACTTAGGCTTTGAATTATATCCTCTACCGCCGTTTCTTCCGCCACGGCCGCCTCTGCCGCGGTATTTGTCATTTCTGGGCTTAACATTACCGTCAGGACCGATTACAACATGACGCTGAAGGTTTTCTCCTTCACTCCAAGATGTAGCACCGTTTACCTTCTGAACAGCTGTGTGAATAACACGTCTTTCGTAAGGATTCATAGGCTCAAGAGAAGTTTTCATACCTGTTTTAACAGCTTTGAAGGCTAACTTTCTGCCTAAAATTTCAAGAGTTTTTTCTCTCTTTTCACGGTAGTTACCTGTGTTAATTGTAATCTTATAGTAAGAATTATCAACATGGTTTGCAACCAAGCCTGTAAGATACTGTAAAGCATCTAAAGTTTCACCGCGTCTGCCGATGATAGAGCCTACTTCCTCGCCCTCAAGGTCGATTACAGCACCTTCTGCTTCTTCGGTAAGCTTAACCTCAACAGAGTTAATGTCCATTGCATTAAGAACATCCTTAACAAACTGAGCCGCTGTTTCTGCAGGACCAACCTTAATAAATGCTCTTACTTTTGCTTTACTGCCGCCGAAAAGACCTAAAATTTTCTTTTCTGCACGCTGTAAAGTCTCAAATTCAACCTCGTAGGTTTCAACACCAAGCTGCTTGCAGGCATCTTCTAATGCCAGTACCTCGGTATCGCCTACGCCGATAGCTTCTTTAATCATTTTTTCTCCTTAAAGTATATCTTAATATACCGTTAATTTTCTAAATTATTTAACCAGATTTTCCTTCTGTTCAAGAAGTGCAACTCTGGCGGCCTCGCCCCTTGCAATCATCATGTCGGGGCCAAAGAATTTGTGTACAATAATTGACTGTACAAAGCTGATTGCGGTGGAGCAAATCCAATAAAAACCAACCGCAGCAGGTACGGTATATGCGATATAAGCCGAGAAAAGAGGAAGTCCGTACATCATAAGCTTCATGCAACCCTGCTGATTCTGTGCTGAACCATTCATCTTCTGCATAACAAGCTGAGAAGCAACAGAAGTAACAAAACAAAGCACAGGAATAATCAGATAAACAGAAAAACCAAGTTTTGAAGGGCTGACAAGAAGATTGAGACCACAAAGATTAAAAGAGTTACTGAACTCACCGATTTTCTCAATCATATCTGCTGAAAAACAATTCTGTACACTTGGGAAGGCATTGAAATACATAAGAATATCAACCTGTCCGCCATATTGAGCAGAGGTAGATAAGTTAAGACCCGGAATTGCAGTAAGTGCCTGTCTTGCATTTTCAACCATAGCGGCATCAATGTGTAATGTGTTTGTAAGAGGATAAGCAACCGCGTAGAAAACACCTAAAAGAAGAAACATAGGAAGTAAAGAAGAAAGACAACCGCTATAGGGGCTTACGCCTTCTTTTTCGTAAAGCTTCTGTGTTTCTTCGTTTAATTTCTCTCGGTTTGTACCATATTTCTCACGAAGAGCCTGCATCTGCCCCGAAAGGCGTGCATTCTTTGCCATACTTTTCTGCTGTTTAATAGTAGAAGGAAAGAAAATAAGCTTAGTAAATATGGTAAAGATTAAAATTGCAAGACCGTAATTATGTACCAGCCAGTAAGCACCGTAAAGCACCCAGCCGAAAATACCGCCTAAAAATCCAAAAAGATCCATTGGCAAACCTTCCTTAAAAACTAATCACTTTTTCTTTTGCGGTACAGGGTCATACCCACCTTTTGAAAAGGGATTGCACCGCAAAAACCGCCATAATGCCATAAAAAAACCTTTGAACGCACCAAAATTCTCAATAGCCTCCAAGGCATATTGAGAGCAAGTTGGATAATATTTACACATTGGCGGTGTATGAACCGAAATATGCGTCTGGTAAAAACGAATTATCTTTATAAAAAGCTTTTTCATATCTTAAAAAACTGAACTTTCTAAAAGGTGCTTTTTCATTACCTTGCTTAAAGCTGTGCTTTTTGTATACGGAGTTCTTCCCCTTGCAACAAAGACAATGTCAAAGCCGTACTTTTTAGGATTTTGTTCTTTTAAAATTTCTCTGAAAGCTGCTCTTATAACTCGTCTGGCACGGCTACGCATGTAAGCCTTGCCAATTTTCTTGCCGGTGGTTATACCGATACGCAGGTTATTTTGTTTATTTTTAATTACATAGGTGACAAGCTCGGGCGAGACGAAGCTCTTACCCTTTTGGTAAGCACGCCTGAAAGCCCAAGCATCACATAAAGTGATTATCTCACTCATATTAACCACCTTGAAAAAACTTTATGCGTATCATTAGAAGTAGTAGTGGTAGTTACGCACTTAATCTTTTTAAAACTAAAGAAAGACCACTCTCAAACGGTGGCCTTTCAGATTAGTAAGAAAGTCTCTTTCTGCCCTTTGCTCTTCTGCGAGCAAGAACCTTACGACCGTTTTTATCAGCCATTCTCTTTCTGAAGCCGTGCTCCTTCTTTCTGTGAAGCTTTTTGGGTTGATATGTTCTCAGCATATTAATCCTCCTTTCACAACATAACCTTGCAATGTAACATTATATCTAAAACCAGCCTTAAAGTCAACAAAAATTTTTTTAGTCATATTATAATACTTTTCGCTTTGTAGTGAGGTTTTTCAGATTATACAATATGTTGTATTTTAAAAAAAGTTATAGCACAATACAAAGTAAAATTAATTTATAAGTTTTTTTTAAAAAAACTATTGCTTACTTCAATTCTTTATTATTAAATCTGTATTTTACGTAATTTGCAGATTACCTTTCCAATAATATAAATAGACATACATTTATTATTGTATAATTTTACTTATATTAATATATAAAAAAACTATTGATTTACGACTAAAAATTTGATAAAATTAAAGAGTAATTTTTATTATGCCGTAGTAGGCAGATTTTGAGAAAAATAACACAGAAATTTAACGAAGGAGGACGAATAAATATGGATTCTTTTAAAGATGCTTGGCTGATTGTAAGCGAATATTGCAGAACAAAAATTACAGATATAGCATATAAAACTTGGATTGCTCGTGTAAAGCCGGTTTCTCTTGATTATGAACAGGGCAAGGTTGTGCTTTTAGTGCCTAACGACTTTCACCGTCAGACCTTACTGAGAAATTACATATCTCTTCTTGATGAGGCTTTTGAAGCTGTTTTCAGCTCTACCTTTGAGCTTTGCTTTGTAACTGAGGAAGAGCAGAAAAAAGAAGAAGAAGAAACAGGTATTGAGGTTATCAATTCCGACTACGAATATACCTTCGAAAACTTCATTGTAGGCTCTTCAAATAAGTTTGCTCATGCAGCGTCACTGGCTGTTGCGGCAAATCCTGCAGGTGCTTATAACCCATTGTTTTTATATGGTAACTCGGGTCTCGGAAAAACTCATCTTCTATACGCAATCGGCAACGACATTAAAAAAGCTAACCCAGATATGCAAATTATCTATGTAAAGGGCGACGACTTTGCAAACGAGCTGATTGAATCGATCAGACAGAATACAACCGTAGATTTTCGTCATAAATACAGACAGGCCGATGTGCTTTTAGTAGACGACGTTCAGTTTATCGGCGGTAAAGAAGCAACTCAGGAGGAATTTTTTCATACATTTAATACCCTTTTCGAAGGCAAAAAACAGATTGTACTTACCTCTGACCGCCCTCCGAAGGATATTAACATTCTTGAAGAAAGACTTCGCTCACGTTTTGAATGGGGTCTTCTTGCAGATGTTCAACCTCCCGATATGGAAACAAGAATTGCAATTATAAAACGTAAAGCAGAACATCTTGATTTACCTATGTCAAACGAGGTTGCCGAATTTATTGCCCAAAAGCTTAAAAATAATATCCGTCAGCTTGAAGGAACCGTTAAAAAGCTTAAGGCAAGATATATGCTTAATAACGAAAAACCTACAATTCTAATTGTTTCAGAGGTAATTAGTGACATTTTAAGCAACAATATTTCTCCTGAACATACAATCGAAAAAATTGTTGAGGAGGTTGCACGTACCTTCGGCGTTACTCCCGAGGATATTACGTCTCAGAAAAGCCGAAAAGCTTCTATTAATCATCCGAGACACATTGCAATTTACATTTCCCGCGAGCTCACAACTCTTACTATGGAGCAAATAGGCGAAAAGTTCGGCGGCAAGCATTATTCTACTATTGTTTATACAGTTCAGCAGATGGAAAAGAAAATGCAAACCGACTCTAAGCTTAAAGAAACCGTACAAGATATTATGAAAAACATCAGAGGAGAAAGATAAAACTTTGCTTTATCTTTCTCCATGAAATAACTCTTAAAAGAGTTATGAAATATTACTTCATTAATATGAAGTATCTGACGATATGAAATATTTGCTGATGAAAATGTTAATGGTCACTTCGTTCCGATTTTATATTTCCTACCCGCCGTTGATGAAAGTTTATCTCAACTGGTAACCTTTCCAAAGGCGAATTGCCCTGTGAGTGGCTAACTCACATTTTAACACACATTAACATCACAGATTTCAACATATTATCAATGCTAAAAATTACCATAATAATAAGTGTTGATAACCTGTACTTTTTAAACATAGTAGTAAGGAAATAAAAATGCTGATTAAATCAGAAGAATTTAAAGGTTTCAACAAATTCACACCCCCTACTACTACTACTACTATTTTTATTAAATAAAATCAATTCAAATCAATTCATTTTTTTTTGAGAAAGGAACGTTACTATGAAATTTACATGTATTCGTTCAGAGCTTTCAGAAGCTCTTATGAATGTCCAGAGGGCAGTTTCTGCAAAGGCAACCCTTCCTGCACTTGAAGGAATACTTATAAAAGCATACGACAACAAGCTTACCTTAACAGGATATGACCTTGAAATAGGTATTACTACAACAATTGATGCTACTATTTCTGAACAGGGCGAAATTGTTGTTGGTGCAAAGCTTTTTTCAGATATCGTACGCAAGCTTCCTGAAGAAATTGCAAGCTTTGAAAGCGACGAGCGTTATATTTTCTATATTAATTCAGGTAACGCAGATTATCAGATTATCGGTATGTCTTCCATTGAGTATCCCGATATTCCTACCTTTGAAAGCACAGACGAAATTACTCTTGATGCAGGCGTTCTTAAAAATATGATTCGCCAGACAATTTACGCTGTTTCTGACAATATGGCAAAGCCTATTTACACAGGTTCTTTGTATGAAATAAAAGATAATATACTCCGTATTGTAGCTATTGACGGTTACCGTATGGCAATCAGAAAAGAGAATATTGAGTCACAGCGAAATACTCAGTTTATTGTTCCTGGCAAGATTCAGATGGAAATTTTAAAGCTTATTGACTCTGACGAAGAAAAAATCAATATTATTGTAGGTCAGCGTCATGTGCTCTTTACAGTAGGCACCTATTCTGTTATTTCCCGTCTTATTGAGGGTACATTCCTTGATTATGAAACTACAATTCCAAAGGATAAAAACACAGAAGTAAGAATTAATACAAGAAAGCTTATAAGTGCTGTTGAAAGAATGAGCCTCTTAACAAGCGAGAGAATTCAGTCTCCTGTTAAGTGTTCTTTCGGTAAAGATGAAATTAAATTAACCTGCAAAACTTCCGTAGGTCGTGCTTCTGATTCTTTACAGGTAGGTACTATAGGCAGTGATGTAGAAATCGGCTTTAATAACCGTTATCTTTTAGATGCACTTAAAAATTCTGAATGCGACGAGGTTATGCTTGTTTTAAACGGCAGCCTTACTCCTATGATTGTAAGTCCTGTTAATGGTGATGCATTTACATTCCTTGTTGTACCTATGAGGATTAATGATGAGAACTGAAATTATTAAAATAGATACCGAATTTATAAGACTTGACAATTTACTTAAATTTGCAGGTGCCGTAGATACCGGCGGCGGAGCAAAATTTTTAATTCAGGATGGTCAGGTTAAGGTAAACGGAGAAGTATGCACTATGCGTGGTAAAAAAATGCGTAAAGGTGACAAAGCAGAGATTGATAATTTTTTAATTGAGGTGGACGCTGATTGAAAGTAAATGCCCTTGAGTTTAAAAATTACAGAAATCTTTCGGACAACAGAATAGAGCCTTCCGATAAAGTAAATGTAATTTACGGCTTTAATGCTCAGGGTAAAACAAATTTACTTGAGGCTGTGTGGCTTTTTTCAGGCGGCCATTCATTTCGCGGAGCGAAAGACTCGGAAATTATTAAGTTTGGCAAAAACAATGCAAGGCTTTTTATGGAGTTTAACGCAGGAAAACGTGAACAAAAAGCCGAAATTCTGTATCAGGGCTCTAAAAAAGAGGTAATAATAAACAGTGTAAAGAAAAGTTCATGTGCATATCTTTCTCAGCATTTTTCGGCTGTGGTATTTTCGCCTGAGCATCTTACTTTAATAAAAAACGGACCTTCCTTAAGACGTAAGTTTATTGATGGTTCAATTTGTCAGCAGGATTTACGTTATGCTGTAAGGCTTAACAAATATAATCAGACACTTCAGCAGAGAAATGCTTTGCTTAAAGAAATTTCAAAGCACAAGGAGCTTAAAGAAACCCTTGAAATCTGGGATGAAGTACTTATTGAATTAGGTGCTGAAATTATATTAAAAAGGCTTGAATTTTTAGAAAAACTAAAGGTAATTGCTAAGGAGCTTCATTCAGGAATTTCATCTGAAAGCGAAGAGCTTGACATTAAATATTGCTCTGCAGCTTTAAAAGAAGAAGGTATATTTTCAAAAGAGAAAATCACAGAAATGCTTAAAAAAGAATTTAAGCGAGTAAGGCGAGAGGATATTTACCTTGGCGTTACAAATGCAGGTCCTCACAGAGATGACCTTGAATTTTTCATAAATTCCAAAAGTGCCAGACGATTTGGTTCACAAGGTCAGCAAAGAAGTATAGTGCTTTCTTTAAAGCTTTCTGAGGCAAGAATTATGAAAGAAGCATTTTCGGAGCCTCCTGTAGTACTTCTTGACGACGTTATGAGTGAGCTTGACGTTAAAAGGCAGGAATTTCTGCTTAAAAATACTGAAGAAAATCAGGTTTTTATAACTTGCTGTGAGCCTCTTAAAAGTGAACATCTTAATAATGCAAAGCTTTTTGAAATAAAAGAAGGAGAGGTTTTATAATGCTTCTTCATTTAGGTCAGG